>NC_009073.1:1800000-2009313 GCF_000015805.1 Pyrobaculum calidifontis JCM 11548
CTACGGCAGAGTGGCCTTGGCGGTGGTCAACGCCTCAATTTTCCTTGTCTCCCTAACCTCGCTCCTCTTGGGCCTCTTAGTATACCAAGATGATCAAGAGGGCATGTTAGAGTGGTTTTTGGCCAGGCCTGTGAGCAAGCGCTCTTATCTACTACAGCGGTGGCTAGGCCTCTCCATTTCCACCGCAATGGCGACCCTCGCCGCCTACTTAGCCTCTTTCATTGTAGTATACGCCGTCTTCGCCGTGTCGCTCCCCCAGCTGTTAATCCTAGGCCTCTCCCTAACCTCGCTCTCTATCTCCCTCCTATCGCTTGGCTTCTCCGTCTCTCTCTACTTCTCAGACAAAGCCGCCGCCATGGGGGCAGGCTTTCTAATATGGCTATACCTCACCTACGTCCACGACCTAGTGTTAATGGTCATAGGCCCCTCTCTCGCCCCTGGAGAGCTCTTTGTGGCATATGTTATAAACCCCATAGGCGCCGCAAGATTCTTAGCCATGTACACCATCGACAGCTCCCTCTCCTTTCTCAACCCCATCACAGCAGTCGAGGTGAAACTTTCTCTCGGCGACTTGGTCTTAGTTTTACCCGCCGCGGCTTTGGCGGCCCCAGCGGCCATATTTATAGTCCTCGCGGTGAGGCAGAGGTAAAGTTTTTAACAGATATATCGGGCGGCCTATGGCCAAGCTGGCCCTCTTCGTGGCGGTGGCCCTCCACATGGTGGGCTTCGGCGCTGTGATCCCAGTCATGCCCACCTTGGTCAAGTCTCTGGGTGGAGATGCTGTGGTGCAGGGGCTTTTGACCTCCGTATTTACCCTCGCCCAGCTCGCCTCTGCGCCTCTGTGGGGCTGGGTGTCCGACAGAGTGGGCAGGCGGGTCATCATCGCCGCCGGCCTCGGCCTAGCGGCCCTGGGTCACGCCGGCCTCTACCTCGCGAGAGACCTCCCCACAGCCTTCGTGGCAAGGGCCATCGCCGGCCTCGGCGGAGGGACGCTTCCAGCAATACAAGCCGCCGTGTTGGAGCTCAGCCGCCCAGAGGAGAGGGCCGCCTCCATGGCCCTATTCGGCATGGCCTTCGGCGTGGGGTTCGTCCTAGGGCCACTAATTGGGGGCGTGGTGGCCGTTCTATCTCCACGGGGCCCATTCCTCACGGCGGCCCTCCTCTCAGCCACGGCTGCGCTGTGGACAGCCGCTGTTTATAGGTCCCCAGCAAGTCCGCCGGTGCCCAAGGCAGGTGGGGGCGGCGGCGAAGTGGTGGTGCTGGTCGCCGCGGCGTTTTTCCTCATGAATATGTCGTTTAGCCAGTTCGAGTCCATCGTGTCCTACTACGGGAGCGACTTGGGCCTAACGCCGGCTTACATAGGCCTCATGATGGCCTTCGCGGGAGTAGCCGCGGGCGGCGCGCAGTGGGCTGTGAGGAGGCTGGAGAGGGGAGGCTCCGTTGGCAGAGGCATATCCGTGGGGCTGGCCGCCATGGCGAGCGGCCTGCTGGCCGTGGCTGTGCCAGCTGTCCCAGCCCTCTTCGTAGGCGTGGCTGTGGCGTCTGCTGGGCAGATCATAGCCTCTGCCTTTATCTCCAAGGCTGTGGCAGAGGGGGCAGAGAAGGTGGGCCTAGCCTTTGGGGTCATGCAGACTGCGGGGTCGCTGGGGAGGCTCGTGGGCCCCGCGGCTGGGGGCTACTTGTACAAGGCGTTGAGCCCCTCGGCGCCCTTCCTCGCCGCCGCGGCGCTGGCTGTCTTAACTCTGGCCCTCTTCGCGTATGGCGTACGTAATTCCCCGGTTGGGACACGCCTTGGCGGCTCTCTTCACGTTTTCCAAGAGGCTCATCGGCACTAGCCCCCTCTCTAAGTCTCCGTCTACTCTAAACTCTGGCCTAACGGCGCTGTACCCGCCCTCAAGGGCGAAGACGGGCCCAACACACAAGCCGCAGCCCGTGCAAAGCCACCTGTCCACTCTCACAATAATCATGTTTGCGTGTGGACGTTGCTTTAAAAGAGTTATTGCTCTTTTACTAGAAATGCCGCTGTGAGGAGGACCAGGGCCACTAGGCCGAGGAGGTGGTCCACGGGGATGTCCCCAACGGTAGCCATGGCGCCCGATATCATGAAGTAGCTCAGCGTTATCTCTCTAGCCGCCAAGGCCACAAAGGCCGCCGTGAGGAGGAGGAACCTCCTGCTCCCCGTTCTCGCATAGGCATTTACTGCCAAGTAGACGGGCAATACCACCAGCACGGCTGTGGCTATGTGGAGGAGGAAGTGGCCGAGGGTTAGGTGGGAGACGTGGGGGCCGGAGAGGGAGAGGGCCACGACGAGGATGGGGATGGCGAGTAGAAGCGCCCACTTCATATGTCTCTCCCCCTGCCGGCCTCGTAGGCGGCGTAGGCGAATATGGCCGTATATATGACGTATAGTGCGAGGATTAGGAGGGCGGCGGCCCCTAGGCCCAGCTGTCTAACTGCGAACTGCCCCGCGGCTCCCAGCGTCAGCATGTGGGGGTCCAGCATGAGGAGGGAGGGGAGGACTGCGCAGTGGAATGGGTTTAGCACTAAGAGGGCGAAGAGCTGGGCGTCTCCCATGGGGGCAAAGAGGCCGGCGAAGGCCACGGCCAGGTCGTAGACTAGGGCCAGGAAGACCCAGGCGGCTAGGGCAGACATGTAGGCATACCCCCTGCCCCTGGCGCTGAAGGCAGCCAGCGTCCCCAGCTGAGACCCAAGGAGGGCCGTGGCAAAGACCGCAGCGGCCGCGATGTGCCACAGCTCAGGCCTGAGGACGTAGTAGGGGGCCGTGGAGGCGAAGCCCACAACAACGCCGTAGAGAGTATTTACGTAGAGGCGCCAAGCCGCGTAGCGCCTTCTGCCCCACTTGGAGAGGTAGAAATAGACGGCGCCCTCTCTATCGTTTACAACCCCCGCCACCGCGACGAAGATGGAGAGGAGGAAGACCAGCAGAGAGAGTATGTTCACCGCGGATATTGCTGCGGCAAAGGCGTAGCCAAGCGACGCCGCCGCCACGCTCGCCGCCCACACCACCGCCATTAGGGCAAGCCCAACGGGGCTGAAGACGTCCCGCTTAAGCAGATACATCATAGCCAACCACTGGCACTGCGCCGCCGGGCCTGGCGCACAGCTCCCCGCCGCACCTCTCTAAGTACAACGCCCTCACCGCCTCGGCCTTTGCCACAGCCTTCACCCTCCCCTCCTCTAGAACCACCACGTCTGGGCCGAGGGGGAGGAAGGGGAGGGGGTCGTGAGTCGCCACCATGAACTTCCTGCCAGATAAAAGCTCCACAAGCCTCAGCCTCCACCTGGCGTCTAGAGAGGAGAGGGGCTCGTCTAAGAGGAGGCGGCGGTCTGTGGAAAAGGCCAGAGAGAGGACGACCCTGTAGGCCATCCCCGTGCTCAACTCCTCCACTCTCTTCCCCAGGAAGGGCCCCACGTCGAAGAAGTCCACGAACTCCACCCCCAGCATCTTCGAGATGTGGCGCACGTACTCCCCCACGGTGGTGCCAGGCGGCAGTTGGGGTATTGGAGGGACGTAGAGGGCGTCGTCAAACACGTCGCCTTCGCAGAGGTATACCCCCGCCAGACACTTGAGGAGCGTAGACTTGCCGCTGCCGTTGGGGCCTAGGACAATGGCGTTTCCCACCTCCACCTCCACGTCGAGGACAAACCCCCGCATCTTCTTCCGCACTCTCATGCCCGCCTCCGCGCTGCGTATGCTACAATGGGCAGTGCAAAGAGGAGGGCCAACTGCCAGGGGGAGCCGCCGCGGGCGGGGGCCGGGCTTGGGTCAAAGGCCAGGGGCCTCCCAGCCACGCCGTCGATCACAGCCCTGGCCGGAAAGGCGGCAAGCCACCCCAGTGCCCCCTCCGTGGCCGTGAAGAGGTCTGAGAAGGCGCTTACGTAGACGTAAGGGGCAGAGGTGCCGTGGCCCTGCCACATGTTGCCCACGAACCGTGCCTGTGGGAAGTCTTCGCCTATGGCCATGTACACTACCTGCACCACGTTGCCGAGGAGCGAGTTGTTGTAAAACGCGACTCCCGACGAGCCCTTGCCCCTAATCGTCACTCCCACGTAGTTCCCCTCAATGGCGCAGTTGGACACGGCCACGGCGGTGCCGCCCCAGGTCAAGACGTAGAAGCCATGGATGTTGCCCACGGCTCTGCAGTCCTCCACTGCTCCGCCCCTCACCTCGGCTATTAGGAAGCCGTACCCCTCGGACCACTCCCGGTTGTCCACCGCCTCGACCCCCTTTACCGTGGCGTTTGAGGTATACATGACGGCCACGCCCACGTAGCTGTCTCTAACGACGCCGTTGGCCACCGAGACGCCGTCGCTGAACATTATATGCACGCCGTATCTACAAGAGGCGAGGGAGAAGTTGCCTATGCGGAGGGCAGAGCTGTACTCGGCGTAGATGCAGTCGTGGAAGTAGCCCCCCACAGCCGCGTTGACAGTGACGTTTCTACTCCCAAAAACGTAGAAGCCGAGGCCGCGGCGGTAGACCGGGAGAGAGGGGTCTCCCCACATCTCCAGCCTGCCTATGTAGACGTCTGTGGAGTTGAAGATGAGCAAGCCGTTGACGCAGTGTACCCGCGCCGCCTCCACGGCAACCCGCTCGCCGATCACCACGACGCAGCCCACCGTGGGCTTAACCTTGTAAGCCGTCATCTCCCTCGGGAGGGCCACTTCGCCCCCGCCTCCGCGTACCTCTAAGACGCCTATTTTCACGTCGCTGGCGTTTATCACCACCCTCTCCCCAGACACATAGTCATAGAAGCCGGGCTTGTCCACTACCACCACCTGCGCCGCGGCGCTAGCAACCGCGATACCAATTAGGATCAACAGACCACGCAGCCCCATAGTCAAACTTCTCCACGAGACATTTAAAGTCCACCACGCCCCTCACCTCGCCGGGAGGCGGCGGGGAGTAGTTCTGCGGCCCGTCCAGCGTCTCTATGCGCCACGGCCCCTTCACCACGCCCCTCCGGTAAGCCTCCACGTTGTCGGGCGAGACAGCCACAATCCCCGTCTGCATAGCCGTAAACTCACCCGTCGCCAAATACACGGCATCCTCCCCCCTGATCCAGCCCCCGTCCACTCTATCGCGCACACAGACCTCCAACACCTCGCCGCCCTGCCTCTCCACCTCCCTATACCAAACAGCCATACAGCCTAAATCGTCAAAGAAGTACCACCTCTCCACCCCCCTCACCCTGGCCCTCATCGCCGCAGAAGAGGGCGGGTAGTCCACCACCATCTTACACACCGGGCACTCCTCTCTCCCGTAGACAAGCCGCACCTCCCCACACCGCCTAACACCCCCCGCACTCCCGCCACCCGCCCCACCCCAGCGCCACCAAAACGCCGCCAAAACCGCGCCGAGAGACGCCCCAGCCACCGCCGCGAGAAACCTCCTCCGAGAGACCATGAGGCGAAAGGCGCCGGGGCTTATAAACCTAGTGGAACAACCCGCCGAGAGAAAGCGGCGGGGCGTACCAGGGCAAAGAAAGGGCGTGGAAAGAGGAGGTTTCAGCCCGCAGATGGGCTAGCCGCCGTGGCTGGGCATCATTCCGCCGCTTCTGCACCAATTGGGCCGCGGCATGCCGGTCTTCTGCATCACCTCTTTGTATAATTGTAACATCTGGTCGTAGGCGTACACCGTGGTGTTGTACTTAGCCGCGGTGTCTTTATCGGCGAAGGCGAACACGCAGTCGCCCATGGGGGTCTTCAGGTTCTGCATAATGACGTAGTAGGCCCTCTTGGCGTCAATATAAAGCGGCACGCCGGCCTTAGCGCTCTCGTAGTCGGGAACCATGACGGACACCACGTCGCCCAGCGCCTGTCTCACCTCCGCTGTAGACAGCCCTGTGACGTTCGTGATACGCCTAATGAAGGGCCACTTCTCCACAGGCATCAACGCCATTCTAAATATGCAACCTATGTCGTCGGTCTTAGCCGTCTTCCCCGTGGAGAAGGTTACTATGGCTGAGACGCCCATCTTCTCAGCCTCGGAGACGTCCATCCCGCAGAGAATACACCGATGCGCAAAGGTGCCGTTAGTAAACATCTCCTCTAGCGCATTCCGCTTAACAACTGCCTGGGTGACGGTCTGAGTAACAGTCCGCTCGACGGTCTGAGTCACTGTAGCCGTTGGGGCAGTGGACACGCCTGCGAAATACGCCGCAAGGCCCACCACCACTGCGACCACCAGTGGGACAAGGTAGTTCGCCTTAGCCATAGGCCTCCGGCTTTCTCCTCATTTATTCTTTGTGGTACAGTTCGGCGGAGGGCCTCAAGAGTGTTGTACTACAACGCCGGCGTCAAGCCGTCTTCCTCTTCTCCAGCTTGTACCAAAGCTCGTGCATCTCCCAGCGGTAGCCAAGCCGCTCGGCGGCTCTCAGCGCCTCCTCCCGCCGCGCCCTAAGTTCCTCTGGGCTGTGGGGGTTGTACCTCATAGCCGCGGCCTCTGTCCAGTCGTAAAACAAGACCAGTCTCCTGGCAACGCGCTGGGCCTCCCTCAGTGCCGCCTCGACATCGGAGAAGTGGTGAAGAGCCATTAAAGACACTACGGAGTGGAATTCCCCATTGCCGAAGGGCAACTCCTCAGCTCTGCCAAAGACAGCTCTCAAAACCCCCACCTCCACCAAGTCCCGAAAGCGTCTCTTGGCGGCGCCAAGCGCCGAGGGGTCCACGTCCACTGTCACAATCCTCCCCACCCCCCGCCTAACTAAGTACTCGAGCAGAACGCCGAAGCCAGTGCCCACGTCCAACACGCTGTCCCCCAAATCGTAGCGGTCCAAGTCGCGGAAAACCTCCTCAATCACGCCGCCGCCCAAGCTCAACTTTTTAACCCTTATGCCCCCAGACGCGTCACCACTGCCCGGTGCCACGTACAAGCCAGCCACTCTATCGCTCTAGCGCGGTGCTTCAACTGCGGAGGAGTTGTGGCCGCGGATACACCGCTGGTCTAAAGGCGCAATATGCCTTGGCGATTGCTACTTGAGGTTCAAGAAGGCGAGGGCCAGCACGAGGAAGGCGTAGGCCAGGGCGATGAATCCCACGTTTACGACAAAGAGAGCGGCCCCCGCGGCGTAGGAGATCCAGGCCAGTCTAAACTTGTAATCCCCAGTGGCCTTGTAGAGGGGGTCGTTCACCGCGTAGAAGGGCAACGCCGATATGCCCCAGAGAAGCGCCACTAAGGCCAAGGCCTCCAGCGGCGCCCTCCTAAAGAGGAGGTTCACCGGGGTCATGCCCGTGGCGTATAGAGTGGCGGCCGAGGCGGCTATCGCCGTGGCTATCCACAAGGCGAGGTGGCGCCTCCTCTCTATGCAGAACCGCCGCATGGCCCAGAGATACGAGGCGAAGAGTATCACGTGGGCCGCTGGCGTCACTGGGAGGAGGATACCCTCTACAACAAAGGACAGCGCGCCGACGAAGCCGAAGACCTTGGCCAGAGATATGTCAATGGCCCCGCACCCCTGCCTCGCGCCGCCACCGCTCATACCACCTCTCAAAGTAGTAGAAGGACAGCGCCATGAGCGAGAAGAGGAGGAAGGAAGAGAACAGCGGCGCGTCGAACTGCCCCGCCCACGCGGCGCTGGCGGCGACCCACAGTGCGGCCGCTCCAAACACCACGGCCACCGCCAGAGAGAAGTACTTTAAAACGGCGTTAGGCTCCAGCGGCATAGGGCGGCGGAATGGCGTTTATGAGGCCTAGGTAGAATGTGGAGAAGAGGAGAACCCATATCCCGTCGACGAAGTGCCAGTAGTACTCGGCAGCCTCAACGCCCTGCGGCCTCCTCGGGCCCCAGTAGCCGAGGCGCACCATCACGGCCACCACGGCCCAGAAAACTAGGCCTATTATTACGTGGAAGCCGTGGAGCGTGACCAATGTGTAGAAGTAGTTGGCGACTATGGACGAACCAGGCGCAAAGCCGTGGTGCATGAGCTCTGGATATTCGGCAAAGAACTGGCCCGCGGCGAAGAACAGGCCTAGGCCCATGGTCGCGGCCAGCCACCCGTAGAAGCGGCCGAGAGAGCCTGAGAGAAGGGCCCTCCTCGCCGCCATGGCCGTGAAGCTACTCGACCACAAGGCTATGGACATGGCGATGGACAAGGGGCCCAGCAGGGGCGGGAGGTGCTCAGCCGCGGCAGTCCACTTGTCGTAGAGCACGACCCTTGCGTAGTAGGCCGAGCTGATCAACGTGGCAAATATGACGAACTCTGAGAATATTACCCAGCCCACAGACGCCTTTAGGTCGCCCCAGACGCTGGGAGGCTTGGGTATCTCGAAGTGGGCCGCCCCGTCCATGTGCCTCATCTTAAGCCAGTTGCCCACGAGGTCGAATCTCAGCCAGGCAACTCCAAAGGCTAGAAATACGCCCAGAGCCAAAATGCCCATGGGCATGCCGCCTGTGAAAAGGCCGGAGTTGGCCACAATGGGCGAGTAGCCTTTGAGTAGGGACAGCACGCCGAAGGGCACCAGTATCATGGCGTTACCGAAGATGAACGGCCATGGGTTAGGTTCGTGGTGCGTCTTGACCAGCGGCGGAACCACGTCGGGCAGGCCTATTTTGGCCGTTCCCCATGGGTCTTCTCTGTTTTTCACAGGCCTGCCGTTGAACAAGCTCCACACGATGTTAAAGAAGAGGAGGGCAATCCCTGCCGTTAGGACAAATGTGAACACGGTCATTGCGGCGTGGTAGGGGTAGAGGTCGGGCGTGGGCGCCCCAGCGTAGCGCCTCGGCGAGCCGAGGACCCCCGCGGCGGCCATCAGGGTGTACGTGGCGAAGCCGCCCACAGTTATCAATGCCCAGCTTATCTTAGCCGCCCCCTCGTGGTACCACCTCCCAGTGAGGTGGGGGAAGTAGTACAGCAGGGCGCCGAAGGCGGCGAAGGCGATGGCGTTGACTATGTAGTGGAAGTGGCCGATGACGAAGTAGGTGTCCTGCAGGTGCAGGTCGAGGGTCACCACGGGGAAGAAGACCCCAGTGACGCCGCCTACTATGAAGAAGAGGAGGAAGGTCAACATGAAGAGCATGGGGGCCTTCAGCCTTATGCGCCCGCCGTAGAGGGTCGCCACCCAGTTGAACACCTTGACCCCCGACGGTATGGCCACCGCCATGGTGGTTATGGCAAAGGCTATCCTAGGCGCGTAGTCCTGCACCGCGGTAAACATGTGGTGCATCCAGACGGCGAAGCTTATAGACGCTATGGCCACAGATGAGATGGCAATGGCGGTGTAGCCGTAGGCCCTCCGACCCGCCATACGCTGTATAATCTCAGAGACAAGCCCCATGGCTGGGAGCACCAAGATGTAGACCTCGGGGTGGCCAAAGAACCAGAAGATGTGTTGCCAAAGCCTCGGGTCGCCGATTGGCTGGTCAAAGAAGGCCATGCCCAAGTGGCGCTCGAGGATGAGCATTATGGAGCCAACCGCCAGAGGCGGCAGGGCGGCCACCATCAAGAGTGAGGCGGCAAGTATAGACCAGGCAAAGAGGGACATGTCCAACATGGGTATGTCCGGCCTACGCAGACGCGTAATTGTAAGTATGAAGTTTATACCAGTCAGCGTGGAGGAGAAGCCGCCTATGATTATGCCGAAGAGTATCAGATCTACGCCAATTGATTGAGACCTAGTGGAGAGCGGGGCGTAGAGGGTCCACCCGGGGGCGTCTCCCTGTTGCCAGAAGAGGGCGCCGCTCCAGAAGAGGATGGTGGCGGGCACCTGCATCCAGAAAGAGAGGGCGTTTATCCGAGGCCAGTAGAGGTCAGGCGCGCCTATGAGCTTGGGAACAAGCAAATTGCCCAGTCCCACGACGGCCTGCGTGGCGAATAGGAGCAACATGGCAAGGCCGTGGAGAGACATAGCCCAGTAGTAGAGCCGGTCTGGGAACTCAGCAGGCGTGGGAGAGCCGGGCGGAGTTGCGGCAATGGTGAGCCTCATGTAGAAGGCCATGACGCCAGCCAACACGAAGTTTATGACGGACAGCGTTATGTACATGATGCCTATCTTGTGGGCATCCGTCGTAGTTAAATAGTCGAGAAGCTTCTCCAACACATGCATGTGGTCTAGTGTGTCCTTCTTTAAAAATTTTCTTCCAAAAAACAACAGAATTGGAAATTAGCCAACAACTATCAACTTGGCGAGCATGAGGTAGTGCTTTGCGCCGCAGTACTCCGCGCAGAGTATGTTGTAGACGCCGGGCTTGTCCACCTGAAGCCACATGGTGTACCAGAAGCCCGGCACCGCGTCGTACTTAATGCCGAGCTCTCTTATGTAGAAGGAGTGCACCACGTCTAAGGAGGTTATTTCCAACTTGTACAACTTCCCCCTCTCTATCACCAGCTCGTTGAAGGTCTTGGTACCGTTTGGATATTCAAACACCCACGAGAACTGGCGCCCGTAGACCTTTATCACCTCGTACCCCCCTGTGCCAAATGCGGCCTTGCCCGCCGTCTTGCCGTAGTTGTCTACCGCGTACAGCCCCACCGCCGTTATGTAGGCTAAGAAGCCCAAGATGGCGGCGGCGCCGAAGATGGTCAAATACTCAAGGACCTTCCCCCTCTCCATGGTCACCCGCCCTGAACTTTACTGTGAAGTACACCATGGCGCCTATGAATATACTGGCCACGACGCCCGCCGCCACGACAACGGCGGTGTACGCGTCAAATATGACCTGGGAGATGTAGGAAGCGGGCTCAAAGGGAGGCTTCCCGAAGTTTACCACGTACAGCCACGCCAGCAGTACCAATGTGCACACAGCTGTGAGCAAGAGGTAATCTTTCTTCGAAAACATGTGCGAGAGAACTCAAAAGTTAAAAAATTTACCTTTTAGCGCACAGGCGTTAGTGCAACACTAGGGCGATTAGGAAGAGGGCTAGGGCGGGGGACGAGGCCTTGAACATCTTCCAGAAGGCGTCGTCGCTCTTTTTCACAAGGGCCAGCGCGCTTGTGTACAAGGTGAGGCCCACCGCGGGGGCCACAAACACATAGCCGAGGGGATCTCCCCCGAAGAGCACATAGAGGAACGCCATGTACAACGCCGACGCTATGTTCAAGAGCGAAATGGCCACCACCGCGGTGCGCTGGTCGACTACTGTGGAGAACATGGGGACACCCGCCCGCCTGTAGTCCTCTCTGTACCTATACGCCAGAGACCATATGTGCGCCGGGATCCAGAGATATACGGCGAAGGACATCAAGACGCCGGGCCAGTCCAACGTCCCCCTCCCGAAGACGTAGCCGGTGAGGAATGAGGCGTTGCCCGCGAATCCCCCCGCCAAGACGTTGAGCCAGCTCCTCCGCTTCAGCCACACAGTGTAAACCACGACGTAGGAAAACCACCCCAGCACGACAAAAAGCGTCGGGAGAGGCCCCAGCCACGCGAGGCTGAGCAAGACGCCTAGGGCCGAAACGGCCGAGGCATAGGCAAACGCAGCCCCCACCGAGACCAACCCCCTGGGCAACGGCCGCGCCGCAGTCCTCGACATCAACGCGTCGATGTCTCTCTCAAATACGTGGTTAAAGGCGGCGGCCCCCCCGGACGACAAGACGCCCACCACCACCAACGCCAAGAGACTCCCCCAATCCACCACCGGCGCCGCATATACATAGCCAGCGACACTCGCCAATACCAAAAGCCAAATAACCCGCGGCTTCAAAAGCACTAGATAAGGCTTAACCATGGGGGAAGTGAAATATTACCTTATATACTTAAACTCGAAACAAGGCCGTTTTTGTATAAAACTCACTTCGACGCGGCCATCTTCATCAATTCCACTAGGGCTGGGACGTATTCTTTTTCCCACTGGTCGCCGTATAGGGACTTGTAGGCGGCTATCTGCGCCGTCATGGTGGTGGCGTACTGCGGGGGCTGGGTGAGGAATTTGGCCAAGAGCTCGGCCGCCTTCGCCGGATCTGAGGCGGGGTTTTGAAGGCCGTTCTCCTTGTAGTATCTCCCAAGCCACTGAGACTGAGAGTCTAACAACGCCTTACTCAAGTCTGGCCCCACATTCCCCCCAGACACGCCAAGAGACTTAATCGAGTGACAAGCCACACACCCAACCTCCTTGAAAAAGGAAAGGCCCTTGTTGGCCAACTCGGCGTTGTATAACGGCGCAGAAGGCGGTTGCTCGGTAGTTTGAGGCTGTTGAGTCTGAGTAGTAGTCTGCGTTGGCGAGGGGGAAGTGGTTGGGGAGGGGTGCGTTGGGGTCTGGGTGGCGGGGGTGCCTAAGCCCACTAAGGCCAGCGCCGCGACTACGACTATTATAACCACGGCGATTATTATCACCAGAGATGTTTTCATTAAATATTCGATATCTATACTTTTTTAAAAACGTTTCTTCTAAGGTGGGCCATTTGCTTCGGCGCTGAGAGAAGTGGGGGAAAACGGGGATTAAGCCTATCTCCTCTTAGCCAAAGCCGCCACGACAGCTGCGCCGACGGCCGTGATCATGATCAACGTGGTAGAGATGGCAGGAGGTGTTGCCGTCGTGGGCTGTGACGTCGGCGTGGGAGCGGAGTAGCCGCACCTTCTCTCTGCTATGTCTATTAGGTACTTGGCGAGGGTTTCTGGGGATGGGAGGCCTCTTACTCTGCCTAGGATTTTTCCGTCTTTTACCACGATCCAGTCTACGCTGTGGACTATGTAGGGGCCTGTGGGTCTCTGTTCCACGTACCTATAGACGCCGTATGCCGACCACACTCTCTCCAGTGTCTTCGGGTCGCCTGTGAGAAAAGTCCAGTTGTACCTATTGCCCGTCGAATATGCATATAGGCGCCTTGGCGTATCTCTCTCGGGGTCTAGAGAGACGTCTAAGACAGCCCCTATATAGCCCCTTATCATCGGCAGAGTGCGGTTGAGGACGAGGTGCATTGTGGGGCACACGTCTGGGCACCAGCTGTAGGTGAAGGTGATTAGGACGGGCCTAGACCAGAGCTCTGAGAGAGTGACGGTGCGGTTGAACTGGTCTACTAGGGTAAAGTCGGCGGCGGCTGGCTCCTGGCCTGGGATGTAGCACGTGGGGACAATCCGCTCAAATAGGCCGCTGTGCTCCTCGGCGGTGGTCTGTCCAGACTGCATGACGAGGGCGACGACAAAGGGGAGAACTATGGCTACTGCGAGTAGGATAAGAGACCGGGTGGACATGTAAAAAAGGGAGGTTTTTGCCTTAAAAGTTTAGCTAGTCGTCACAGGGGCGCCTGTGAGCGGGTTGTAGGGCGGGGCTGGGCTCAAGCCTCTGGAGTACACCTCTATCGCTGGCAGCGAGTAGGCGATTACGATCAGCACTAGGCCTATCAATATTACGAGGCCCAGCTTGTCGAAGAATGTGGCGCGGTCGGGGTCTGGGGATATCTTCACCTCGCCGCCGCTCAGTCTCACCCTGGGGCCTGCAAATATTGTGGCAAAGGTCAGCAGTAGGAACAGGGCGCCTCCCAGCGCGAAGGTGACGCCGCCCACTGCGCCGAGCTGGAGGAGCGGAATCCAGTCGGGCACGAAATGGGCGCCTTGCGTCAAGTCGGGGTTCTGCAGATAGGGCGGCAGATAGGTCCTCCGCGGCGCTCCATATATTCCCGCCAGGTGGTAGGCGAAGCCGAAGATGAGCTGGCCTATGAACCACAGCGTGGGCACCGCGATCAAGAGCCTCTTGGCCACGTAGTCTCTGCCAAACAAGAGCGGCACCAGCAGGAAGGAGGTGGAGATGAATGTCAGCGTCACGCCGCCGCCCACCGTCAAGTGGAAGTGGCCCACTATCCAGGCGGTGTTGTGCACCATATAGTTCACGTTAAAGGAGGCGTTAACCACGCCGGAGAAGCCAGCAATTCCAAAGAGGATTATGGCAAAGGTTATGCCGGTGAAGACAGGGTCTTTGCCCCAGGGCAACGCGGTTATCCAGCCGAAGAGGCCCTTCCCACCCCTGGCCCTGCCCGCCCTCTCCAGAGTGGCTACTATGTTAAAGGCCGTGAGGAAGCTGGGCACAGCCACCACGTACGTGAGCACCGTGTGCAAATACTTGTACACCGGGTGGACGCCCGGGTCTACGAACTGGTGGTGCAGGCCCACCGGGGTGGAGGCTATTAGGTAGAGGAAGAAGGCGGCCTTGGCCATGGTCTTGCTGAACACCTCCACGCCGAGCACTCTGGGCAAGATGGTGTACCATACAGTCACCGCGGGCACTAGCCAGAAGTAGACCAGC
Organism: Pyrobaculum calidifontis JCM 11548; assembly: GCF_000015805.1. Lineage (NCBI taxonomy): Archaea > Thermoproteati > Thermoproteota > Thermoprotei > Thermoproteales > Thermoproteaceae > Pyrobaculum > Pyrobaculum calidifontis. Next base: position 1,814,200 of record NC_009073.1, read on the forward strand.
GGGTGGCCAAAGTACCAGAACCACAGCCTCCACTCCAAGACGTCTACTGGGGCGTTGGAGCCGAAGAGGGCCATGGGGAGAGACCTGAACAACACGGCGTATGCCAGCGGCGGAGTGGCGTAGAGCCATATCATCACGGTGGTGAACACGCCGTAGACGCCCAGAGGCACCTCCTTGTCTCTATTAGCGGCCTTCCATTTGAAAATGGCGTGCAAGATGGCGGCGCCGAACAGCCAAGTGCCTATAAGCAAGACGGCTAGGCCTATGAAGAAGAGGGGCGAGGCGTACAGCGGCGGGTAGAAGGTGTAGAGCACTGCGGCCTCTCCTCTGAGAATCTCCACAGCCGCCATTAGAGTGCCGAGAACGGCCAAGACGCAGGCAGAGCGGAGGAGCACCGGGTTCAGCCTCATGTCGAGCTCCCGCGTCACCACGAACACGGCAAGGCCCATTATGAAGAACGCCGTCCACAATATCGCCAAGGCAGTGCCGTGTAGCGTCAGCCCGCTGTAGTAGAGCTCGGGCGTCTCCAACTGCGGCATGCCGGGGGCCCTGGACAACACTTGCAGAAATCCAAAGAGGCCGCCCAGCAGAAGCATTATGTAGCTAAACGTTATCGCCACCTTGGCGAATCTGTCCTCGAATACAAACTTTGTTGTAGTAGCCATAAGTATAAGAGAATTGGAATTTAAAAATTTTTCGTTTAAGAGGACCTCTCAATTATTACGTAGCCATACATGTTTTGATGTCCAGCACCGCAGTACTCGTTGCAGATCATTAGATACGTCCCCTTGGCGTTGGGCGGGACTCTCCAAGTGATCTCAGCCACGTAGCCTGGGAAAACCATCACGTTGACGTTAGTCCCCACTATCTGGAAGCCGTGGATCACGTCGACTGAGGTAAGCCTAAACTTCACCTCCACTGGATCCTTGAGCACTATCTTGTTGGGAAACCACGACCACATCTTGCCAATCAGCGTGACCTCGTACTTGCCGGGGGCCACCTCTCTCACCCCAGGCTTCAGCTCCTCTAGCGCGCGCTGGGGGTTGACCATCTGCACATCGCCGCCGGGGACCTGTAGCCCAATTACCCAGGCGGCGTAGGCCAGAGCCGCCAGGAATACGACTACCATGGCTGCGACGATGCCGGCCCAGATCTTCTCCTCCTTGTGAATCGTCATACTACCCCACAATGCCTCTACTCAGCGTTATTGCATATATGACAAACCACAGCACCGCGAATATTGCGCCATAGATCAAAATAGTCGCCAGAGCACCCCTCGCCTCTACTTCTTCTGGCATGTTATACCCGAAAACCTTTCATTTTTAAAGTTTTTCCCATATCAAAACAAAACATTTTTCTTGATCTATACAGAATAAAACTTTACATTTATATTTACTTTTATATTCATATGTGTTAGATTATGTGCTCATGTACATGCGCTTGTTTTGAGAAAAGCTTTTTTGTAGTAGACTTTTTGATCCCATGCGCTTGAATTTCCCCCTGCTCCTCTTGGCCTTGGCCGCCTTCGCGCTGGCGGCCTTTTTAGCGTTTGCAAAGCCGTATGTTAAAGACGCCTACCTCACCTTTGTGCCCCCCGACATGGGGATGGTCTTGTTTACCTTTGTCAACCCATCGCCCCGGCCCGTGTGCATCGTGGAGGTCTCCGTCGGCGGCAGGCCCGCGGAGCTTCACAAGACGGAGTTTAACGGCACTCACGCGGCCATGGTGCCCGTGGACAGAGTATGCGCGGGGCCCTTCTCCACTCTCCAGTTCACCACCTTGGGGTACCACGTCATGTTCTACGGCAACGCCTCGCGCGTAGCGGACGTGGTGCTCCGCCTAGACGACGGGTCCGCCATATCCTTTGTCGCAGAGTTTAGGGAAGCCGGCGGCGTCCATGTACATTAGGCCGCTTGCAAAAGCCGCCTTTTTCTCCGCAGTGGCCACAAGCTTCACGGGGGCCTTAACCGCGGGGCTTGGGCAGGGCTTCGACTTGGGGACTCAGTGGCCCGGCAACGCCGTCGCCCTCGTGTTAAAGGCCGTGGAGGGTAGCTTCGAGCCTGTGCACAGATTTTTCACAGTGGCCGCGGGAGTCCTCTACCTCTTGGTCTTCCTCGCCGCCTGGAGGGTGGGCGGGCGGCTGAGGCTGGTGGCGGCTCTGGCGCTGGCCTCTCTGGCCGCCACTGCGCTGACGGGCCGGGTCGTGTTGCTCGTGCTAGGGGGAGAGGTGCCTCCCCCCATCTCCTACGCTGTGTATCCCTTGAACAACTTCTTCGCCTTGGCCACGGCCCTCCTTATGGCTCTCTTGGCGTCGCTTCTAGAGCCGCGGAGGTATAAGACGCGGCTGGCCTTCTTCTACCGAGGGGCCGCCTTCTGGGGGGCGGTGGCGTCGGTGTCGGGGGCCTACATATTGGGCTACCACAAGATTGTAAAAGCCCCGCTGGCGTACAGCCTCTGGCCGCCGTCGTGGGACTTGGCGTGGCTCATCCACCTGGCGGCGGCTCTGCTGGCTGTGTCCTTCAGCCTAGTGGCCCTCGCCTCGGGCTTCTCCCCCTCGCTGTGGCACATACTCCTCGCCCTCTCCATCGCCGTGCAGCCCCTCACCGGACTGCTTATGTTCTACGGCGCCTCCGCCGACCCGTGGGCCCCCGGCCCTCAGACCGCCTTCCACGGGGCCTTCGCCCACCTCCTAGTGGTCTCGGCCTTTGTCCTATACCTAAAGAGCCGGTAATGGACCTCCTCCACCTAGCCATCCTCGCCTCAGCCCTAGCCCTCTCCCCCCTCCTCAGGCCCCCCGCCGGGCCTGTCCTCTTCATTGCCTCGTTTCTCTACTATCTATACAACTTCGCTAAGGCGCACCCGACGCCGTGGGAGGCGGCCACTGCGGCGCTGGCGAACCCAGCGGGCATTGTGTACCTCCTCGCCCTGCCGTCGGCCGCCTTAGCATTAACAAATCACCGGCTGGCGGCTCGTCTAGCGACGGCGGCCGCGGCCGCCTACCTCCTCGCATCGGCTCCCCCTCTTGAGGCCGGCCCATGGCTTGACCCGAGGTTCTCCTCGCCTTGGGCGCCCCTCTACTACGCGGCCCTCTTCGCCGGGTATGGCCTTATGCTCTCTGGGGCAGTGCACGGGAGGGGCTTCTACGCCGGGTGGGTCTTGGCCTCGGCGGGTCTCCTATTTGGCGCCGTGTGGAGCTACTACACCTTTGGCTGGGGGGGCTACTGGGCGTGGGACCCCGCTCAGACTGCCCACCTCGCGGCGTGGCTTGCGGCCACGGCCGTCTTGCACATCAAGAGGGGACGCCTCGCCGCCGTGGGGGCCGCGCTGGGGGCTTCGGCAGTTGAGCTGGGGGGCTTTTCCTCCCTGCGGCGCCTAGAGCCCGGCTTCGCCGTGCCCCTCTTCGCCCTGTCGGTGGCCGCGCTGGCGGCTGGGCTTTGGGAGGCCAGGAGGCCGGCGGCGGATAGGGTGGCGGCCGTCGTGGGCTACTCCATGCTTGCGCTCTCTCTGTACGTCTACGCCGCGGTGGTCGCCCCGGCCTTCGCGGCGTCGCTCGGCGCCCAGGTGGAGGTACCGGCGGGGGACGAGGCCTATATCAGGGTCGGCCTTGTCCTTGCCGCGGGGGCTGTGGCGGGGATGTCGCTGTTTGGGGTCTACGCGGTGGGGCCTAGGCTTGGGGCATTTCTCCCCTACGCCGTTGCCTTGGCCCTAGGTGCCGCGCTGACGGCGGCTGGGGTGAGGCCAGCGTGGGAGAGCGCGCCTTACACCAACTTCTTCCTCGTCGCCATCTCCGCCTCCTCTCTCGCCGCGGTGTACCACTTGGCCAAGGGCAAGATGGACAGGTGGGCCAAGGCGGTGCACGTCTTGTCCGTCGCCTTGCTAGCGGCGGTGGCGGTATCCGGCCCCTTTGCCTACAACATGTCTTACTACAAACTCATCGCCGCGGAGCCAGGCGCCGTGGTATTCACGCTACTGCCCTGGCCCTACCCGGAGAAGGTGGGGGTGGTGGGTGTTTCCTACTCCCTCGACGCGGGGCTTGTGGAAATTCCGCCGGGGCTGTATAGGGTCGCGCCTTTTAACTATAGCGCCTTTGTGGAAAGGGTGGGCGGCCCCTTCTCTCTTGCGGGGCTGAACTACACTGTGGTGGACGTCGGCGGGGTGAAGTACGTGGTGGTGTGGGGCGGCGGAGAGGTGGTGGGGGAGTGGGGCGGCTTCCCCGTGGCGCGGGTGGAGAGGAACGGCACAGTCGTGGTTTTCCCAGCCCCGCTGGACCTTATGGAGGCCTTGTCCATAGACCCGGGGCTTGTGAACCATGTGCTGAAGTGTCTAGGCAACGGGAGTAGGCTTGTGCCCAGAGGCGCCGTCTACTGGCTGAGGGTGTACGTGGACGGGGCCGCGGTGGAGGTGCCCGTGCGGTACGACCTCCCCGGCGACTTGAGGGGCGTGGGCGGGGTAGTGGTGGGCGTGGGAGAGGTCTACGGAGTCATCGACGTGAACTTGGCCGCGGCCCCTCCATACAAGCTCGTGGGAGACGTGTGGTGGAACAAGGCCACGGCGTCGTACGCCAAGTCGCTTGTAGACATGTGCAACGTCAACGCGGCGTACACCGCGGTGAGTTTCTCCGCCGGACGTGACCTCAACCTAACTGCCTTCGTCCAATACCTCAACGCAGACGACCCCCTCTGGGTAGTGGCCTTTAGGCCTGTGCCACTTGTACCAGCGGTGTGGGCCCTGGCGGCTGGGCTAGTGGCCGCGTCTATAGTAGCTGGGAGAAGAGGTCGATGAAGTTGGCCACGAGGTCTCTCTGGAGGCAGGGGTACTGCCTCACGAGGGCCATTGCCAGCTCCTTTATCTCTGGGCAGAGCCTCCGCCCACAACGCCTCACCTCCACGGCGTCCAGGGCCCCGGGCCCCTCCCTAACAAGGTAGACAACGGCGGCCTCCTCCACCGGCATAGTGTAGGGGAAGTACCGGGGCCTCCTCCCCAGCGTATAGACGAGGCGGTCTCTAGTCAGCTTATCCAAGTGATACTTAAGGGTGCCTATGGGCATCCCCAACTCCTTGGCCAACAGCCTAAAGTACGGCCCGGGGCAACGGGCGATGTGGAGAAAAATATCCACATGAAGGGGAAAATTTGGATAAATAAATCTCAACTGGCCCGGCTCTCTCGTACGTCGCCGAGTGCGGACGTCGAGTTACATCTCTCGGATTATGCAAAGGTTTTAGACGTTAGAAGGTGGCGGAGGGGTGGACGAGCGGGAGTCGTTGGAGAAGATGAACGCTTGTTACTTGTGGTCATCTTGTCAGAGGGCATGTCGAAGCTGTTGAGGGCAAGGCGTAGCTGGCGCCATTCAGAACTTGCTAGCCTTTGAGCGACGACTTGCGTCAGCAACTTAGAGGCGGCGCCTTCACGAGCCCCTCTTCACTTGGTTGCAGGTGGTAGAGGGAGTAGAAGCGTCTTCACCCGTCGCTTCGTCGATGGCATATCTGTAGCTAGGTAGAGCGCTGTTTCTCGACGGCGAGGCCGCCTACGGCGCAGTGGAGGTCACAACGGCGTTACCAGTAGGCTTTTAAACAGCCGAATACGACCACGCCGAGCATGCAGGCACGTTGTCGGCAGTCTTGTCGAGGTGCGTAATTGGATTCTTCTCTTCCATCGGCCCTATAGACCTCAAGTGGTTGTCTAAAGACCGCGCGTGATTTCGGCAACAGCTTTTAAGCGGCTAATCGAGGAGACTTTGCCCAAGCTCGCCGAAGAGACTAAGCGTTGAGGGACTTTCACGGCTCTACACGCTCAAGACCTTTACCTATACCAAGAGGCGCTGAGATGCCTAGACTACAAAAGGATAGTGGACGAATATGTGAACCTAAGCTAGAGGCCTCATGTGGCTGACCTCCCGCGTGGATATGCCCTTAGGCAGAATTCCCTTGACATACCCTGCGCCGCGCTCCCGGGCGGCGGTGCCAAATACGTGCCACCGTGTAGCAGATGCAGTTTAAAACAAGTGTAGACAGCGTGGAAGTGAGGGAGTCGCCGAAACATACGTCTTCATAAGCACAACAGCCGCCAGCAGACAAACGGCAACAGCTGTAGTCGTGGTCATTTGCGCCAACTTACGTTTTTTGTACCGCCCTTCAACCCCCGTTTTTGACTGCAAAGTGTAAACAGATTACTGCGCTTTATCTCGAGGAAGTTGGCCAAATTCTCGGAGAGAGGAGAGGCTGAGCAAAGTGACTGCTCTTATACGTCTTGGGAAAATTCATCGGGGGAGGGGATGATGAGGCGCTTGGCAAGGGGTTTCTGCCCGACTCCAGGCTAGCTGACCTCCCCCTCTCTATGACAGTCTGCTTACATAGAAAAATTTTTCTCCGCTTACCCGATAGCCGATTGGTGAAAGGGGTGTACAGGGGAAGAGTGTGCTAAAACTGTCGGCGAGGGGAGAGGCTACAAGTAGTCTATGCCATCTACACCACCTCGGTGGAGATGATCTGTAGGGTAGCCCCCGCTTTTTCCGCCCATTTACGTTTTTACAACAATACCATTGTAAAATTAAGGTGTTACATCTATACAAGATGCAAAGAATTTGAAATTAATATAAAAAGGGAATGCGGCCGCCGGGATTTGAACCCGGGACCGCCCGTTGGAGGTCTTGCGACTGTCTTCAGCCGGGCGCTCTCCCGCTGAGCTACGGCCGCTGTGGTCTAATACACGGGTACTTTTAAGCTTTATCTCCCTCACCCTCGGCGTCTCGGCGGTCACGCCTTGGCGGCTCTGCGTGGAGACGCGAATATGTTAATAGCCACTGTCTCCAGTGCTTGGTACCTCCCTCTACGCTCTCTGCGGATTTGCTACATCGGCGCCGGCGCTTAAGCCTTTGCCGCTCGCTACTGTGCCATCTCAGTTTGTAATGTCCATCGTCAGTTGTATATGCCTCTCGTTTGTCTCGGGACGCCGCCATCGTAGGATGATTAAATACCGACCCCCGTGATGTAGGATAGGCATCCCCGTCTTGGTAAGCTACGAGCAAGAGGCCTTTATAGTGATATGTTTTATGGCAATATGGCAAAAGGTATCAAAGGACGCCAAGCCCAAGTGGAAAATAAGGGCATGCGGCGGCCGGGATTCGAACCCGGGATCAACGGCTCTCCTCGCCGAGCGTGGAAGGCTTGTGGGGGTTGCTCCCTCGCCATCCTAAACCAGGCTAGACTACCGCCGCTGTAGTCAACTATGTGGCATGTTTATAAGTTTAAGCCGTATCAACCAGCCTAAATTTGCCGATTGCGCTCAAACGGCTCAGCCCGTCGACAGAGATCCGTTGGGTGTAGTGCGCCGCCATCTGCGGCCCGTCTCGCGTTAGACCCAACACCTTGTGGCAAGATTTTTAAAACATCGTAGTAGTGTCTATGTGTCGCAGGTTGTTGTGCTCCTGCTTATTGTCCTAGGGGTCATAGTACTCCTCGTCGGCGTTGTTCTTGTGAGCTGGGCGCAGGGGGTCGGCTGGATGTTAGGTCTCCCATTTATCGCCCTAGGTCTCTACGCCGTATACACCGCGGGGCGCGCCTCGTGTAAACCCTCGTGACGTATCAACACCCTATTATTGGCTGTAGCACACATCTCTAAGCTAGGTAACGCTTCACGTCATCGCAGAGAACAAGTCCTTAATACACAGGCGAGACTAACTATCTTTGTTAATTGCGGTTAAAAATGCTATATAATTGAGTGCTGGCGGTTTTCGCCACGTGGCTTGCGTCAGCTTGGCCCCCTTCTAAGGCTCGAAGCGGCCCCTGGATTGCCCAATAACTCTACTTGTTTAGCCAGAAGAGTGAAGAAGACGCACCAGTTTTTGTTGCCCAGCCGATGGGGCTTTGAGGAGAGTCATCTCTGCTTGGGACATTTTTTATACCGGGCAAATTGTATGTGTGGATCATAGAGTATTGGCGATATTTCTCACGTCGTTTGTAACGCCGTTTGTGAATAGCACCTTGAGCATTGCGCTTCCCCAGGTGGCTAGGGAGTTTGGGATACCGCCTGCCGCCGCGGTCAGTTTGCTTGTGGTGTTGACGTTGGCCGTTGCCGCGTTGGCTCTGCCCATGGGTAGGCTGTCGGACGTCGTGGGGGCGCACCGCGTGTTTAGGGCTGGTCTACTGGTGGCGCTGGCTGGCCTCGCGGCGTCCTCTACCTCGCCCAGCCTCTACGCGCTGTATGCGGCTTTGGCGTTAATGGGCGGGGGGCTGGCGGCGGTCTTTGGGAGCAACAACGCACTTCTGGTGCAAATAGCGCCGCCTGGACGTAGGGCGTCTGTCGTGGGCATGAACTCCATGTTTGTATACATTGGCCTAGTCTCTGGGCCACTGGTTGGCGGCCTCCTCGCCTCTGTCTCGTGGCGCCTCATATTTCTCCCGGCGGTCGTCTTGACGGCCTTGGCGCATCTCCTCGTGGGTCCTCCACCCGCCGCACCGGGGAGGGGGGCTGGGTACGATTGGCCGGGGGCTCTACTCCTCTCCTCTGCAGTGGTCCTCCTCGTCATGGGCTTCGCCAATGTGGGCCTGGCGCTGACTGGCTTAGTCCTTCTGGCTTTGGCCGTGGTGCTTGAAAGTAGGCGCGAGGCGCCTATTCTCAACGTGAGGCTCTTTAAGGACGTCGTCTTTGCTTCGTCTGTGGCCTCGGCGTTCCTCAACTATCTCTCCACGGCGGCTCTCACGCCGGCCTTGAGCCTGCTTTACCAGTCCGTATACGGCGTGCCCCCAGGCGCCACGGGCGCCCTGCTCTCAGTTATGTCCATTGCAATGGCCGTCTTTGCCCCTCTCGCGGGCAGACTAAGCGATAGGTATCAGCCAGCGTTGCTTGCGGCGGCTGGCTCGGCAATTCTCGCCGCATCCCTCTTCCTCTACTCTCGCGGCACGCCCATCCAATGGGCCCCCCTCTACCTCTTCGCCATAGGGCTGGGCTTTGCCCTCTTCATTGTCCCCAACACAACCATTATTTTGACATCGGCTCCGCCTGGGGTAGCCTCTGCCATGGTCGCCGAGGCGAGGGTCTTGGGGCAGTCTGCCAGCAACTCCCTGGCGGCCTACGTCTTGCAAAGGGCAGGAGGCTTGGAGGCCGGCGTGTACGACTTGTTGACCCTCTTGGGCTACTTCGCCGTTGCCACCGCGGCGTTGAGCTTGGCGCGCTACTTGCGCAGGCTAGCCCATTAGGCCCCAGTCGGGGACTTTGAAGTCTTTTCTCAGCGGATACAGCGGCTTGCCCGTCTTCTCGTCGATGCAGCAGTCTGGGTCGAGGAGAAAGCGCTTGCCCATGTGCGGATTTCCCTCAAACCATATGCCAAACATCTCGTGGCACTCCCTCTCCTCGTAGTCGGCTGATGGGAAGATGTCAGCTATGGAGGCGATCTTTGGGTCGTCCCGCGGTATCTCGGCACGTACGTGGAGAAGCTGGTTTTTGAGCTCCGGCGAGAGGTATGAGGCAAAGACGTACATCACCAAGAACTTCTTCTCCCCTACGTAGTCCACGGCGCTGAGGGAGAGGACGTGGTCAAAGCCCATGGACTTGACCGCGTTGGCCACGTCCCGTATCTTCGCGGCGGGGACCATGACGCAGAGGTGGCCCTCCGGCGTCACTCCGTGGGACAGCACCGCGCCCCCCAGCGCCTCTTTCACCTTGGCCAAGAGCGGGTGGTCGGCTGGCTGGGGGCACTTGGGCGGGGCCTTCGCCGACATACTACTGCGCCGGTTGTTGCTGTTGTGGGGCTGGGGCCGCCGGCTTGGCCGCGGGCGGCTTAGGCGGAGGCGGCAGATAAGGCGTCAAGTCCACTTTCACTGGCTCCACGTAGGGCCCCGGCTTACCCTTGATCTTGTTGTGGAGCATGATGAACGCCCTAATCACTGCCTCGGGGGTGGGCGGACACCCGGCGATATATACATCCACTGGCACTACTGTGTCCACCTGCACCACGTGGTACGAGTTCCAGAAGAGTCCTCCCCGCACGGCGCAGGCCCCCATGGCGATTACGAACTTGGGCTCCGGCATCTGCTCGTACACCTGCTTCAACACCTTGGCCATCTTCTTGGTCACGGTACCCTCCACCAGTATCACATTGCTCTGCCTCATGGTGTGGAACGGGAGGACTCCCCACCTCTCTGCGTCAAAGCCTGGGGCAGAAGTGTGGGCAACCTCGACCCCGCAACAAGAGGTGACCAAGTGGACGGGCCAGAGCGACCACCTAACGCCCCACTTGAAGAGCGGCTCTAGCTTAGCCTTCTTCATCAAAAACTCCCTCAATGCCTGAGCCATGGGCATAGGTGGAAAACTCTTTAAATATGTTGCTACCACAGACGGTGGCTGAAAGGGTTCGGCGCAGAGCCGTGAAGAAAAGCCCTACACGAGGACTTCTCACTCGGCCAGTAGCACCCTGGCGTATTCTGCCAGCGAGTTTCTTATGGCCGCGTCTTCTACTTGGAGCGCTATGGCGAGGATTAGCTGGGCTAGGATGGGCCTCCTCTCCTCTTCTGGAAGCGCGTTGAGGATGTTGGCAGCGATGGTCGACGCGAGGCCTACCGCCTCGTCGACTTTTAGCTCTAGGTCTGAAAGAGCGGCGAAGACCTTCTCCTCTGTCTTATACAAGATGTAGAGGGTGGTAAGCATTAGCAAGTCGCCCTCGTCTATTTGCAACTTCTCTGCCCACTCTTGCACCTTTTCTGGGTCGCTCGACATGTATTGAACAAATTTTTCAAGCTCGGCCCGGGGTATTGAGAACATCTTCTCGGCGTCTGCCAGAAATTGTGCAACCCAGTCCACGGGCTATACTTGGACTATATTTAAAGTAGTAAGTTGAAAATACGTGTTCTCGCGCGTTGGGACTGGATGGGTGTACGAGGGGTACTTCGGCGTGGACACCCCCGAGGAGGCCGGGGCGAGCACTGTCCTAGTGACGCACCACCACGAGAGACACGTGGCGGGGGCCCGCCGGGCCAAGCTCGTGGTGATTAACCCATTGGAGTACGGCATGGCCAGCGACCTCGGCCGCGCCTTGCGCTACGCCGAGGTGGTGCTCAAGAGGGCAGGGGCCCCCCGCGACTACAGGCCTAAGATATCTGCGGGGCCCTTCGCGGGGAGAGTCCACACCTTCACCGCCGGGTGGGTCGACTTGGGCGACCTCTCTGTGAGAGTAATCCCCTGTGGCTCGCATACGTGGGGCCACACCTGCTACGGGGTGGGAAACGTCATCTTCACGGGGGACCTGGACGGCTGGATTGTGAGCGTCCCCACTTTCATCAACGTGGTGTCCTCTCTAAAGGGCCTCAAGGGCTATGTGGCATATACAGGCGGCGGGGAGCGCGTGGAGGCTGAGGAATTCGCCGCGGCGCTGGAGGGCAAGTTTAGAAAACTCCTAAGGGCGTATATGGAATGTGTTGGCGAGGGGACGCCCTACAGAATTGCGCTGTGTGCCAGAGGAGGAGGCGACGTGCTTAGGCTCTCCGAGGAGGGGCTCGCCTTCGTCAAATACTTGGCAGAGGGCGGCTATGTAAAAATTACAAACTCGACGCCCTACGTGGTCAAGCGCGTCGCATAGCTCCTGCGAGGGCCGGACGTACACGGCCGGGGGCACATTGGCGGAGGCAACCCACAGCCGCACCCTGCATCCCATGTAGCCCGAGACAGATAGTCAGTCACAGCGTCTTTCGATTGCAACATCTGCTATACGCGGGCAATCAGAAGGCTAGGACCACTTCTTGGGCGTTACAGTAGAGGTACCTTGTGTATCACAGCACCGCCCGGCGTCGAGCGGACCTGTGCCGTGCCACCCACGGTCTCACCGTAGCGCCCACGCCATTTACAAAGGCGCATAGACATAAACACTACCGCGGTGCCCTCAACCACAGCCACGTGGCCGTCGCCTTGTAGAACTTCACCGCGGGGCATTGGTGGAATGTGGCGGCGCTGGGAGCGTGGAGTGTCGCTTCGCAGTACGGCTGGGCAGTGGTGATGTAGCCGCTGCATAAGAAGCCCCTCGGCGAAATACTAAAAACGCACGATAGAGCTGCGGAAAAGATATTTAAGATGAAAGGCGTATCAGCCGTGGCCATCCTTGCCCACAAGCTGGCCGTGGGGACAAGCAATACCACCGACGCCGAGGGAAGAGGGCCTGGCCCAGCCGCTACGGAGAAGATAAGGAGGGCTGTCAAAGAGAGAGACTCAGACATAGAAGTTGAGGCTTTTTACAGCGAGCTAGCACAGTTGCTGACGGTGGTGGGGGTTTCTTTCCCAAACCGCTCTATACTTCTTCAACGTGGCCTTCTACACACTATGGGCATTCAACAAGTTGTGACCGTGGACATTTCCGTGCGCGTAGATATGACTAGATGACTGACTGCCTTGTAGTGCAACTCCAGGAAAATATTCCCTCTCTTTTTGTCGCCGCCCTTTTCTGGGTATTCTTCTTTGTGGAATTGCGACATCTTTTGGCGTTTAGGGCCGGGAGGGCGAGCGCAAGCGCCGTTATCAAGTGGCAGTACGTCAATACCTTGTTGATATTCATAACGCTATATCTCGGCGCCCTCTTTTTCATTAAAGCAAGACCTCTTGTGTATATACCTGGGCAGTCGGACTGTGAAGCGGCCTTGATTAGAAGCGGGGTCATTTGGATAGCCTCATTCATCTTCCTAGCTTCGTTCTGGGGCCTCACCCTTGTCTCATATGCCGCCTGCGCTGTGGTGGAGGATGAGACATGTAGGATCCTCATGCCCGTCCTAGTCTTGAGGACTCTTGTAACTGGGTTTTTGACATGGCTCTTTATCGTAGGGCTGACATAGACATCTCTCTCTGGTTTCTCGTGACAATTTACTTCGCCTTGTTTGCCTTATACTACATCATACGTGCTTTGTCTCGCTGACACGTCCGCCTTACGCCGGCTTGCCCCTACGGGGGTCGGAGTCCATGAAAACTTTCGACGGCTCCTTTGGCGCCAGCGGCTCCTCCAATACGCCACGGCAATCACCGCTCTGCCCATAGACCCGGTTAGAAGTCCATAACGTAAACCGCTAGTCTGATTGGTGCGGAACTGACGATCTGCCGCTTGGGGTGACCAGGGACATGAGCTAAATTGCGTTTTCTTGGGGGCGGTTTTTACATTCGGCCTTGTGAAAGGCGCTGGGCGACGACGTTAGACGCACTGTATTGCGTCGGCGGGTCGGCATTGGAAGAGGTGGCTGGGGTTGGCTGGGTCGTCTGTGGAGCCGAAGCCTGGGACGTGGGGGCAGAGCTGGGAGAGGCAGGCGGCCACCTCTTCCTCGCTCCTTTTCAATACCGCCGCGTATAGGGCGGCGCAGTTTAGGTAGTCTATGTGCCATCTCTTTGTCTGAGACCGTTCCAAGTGTCTCAGGACCCGCCTTATGCACGACGCGCCGCAGCTACCCACGTAGACGTAGACCCCCTCGCCTAGGGCAAAGCGGCGGGCGCCCGTGTCTACCACTTGCGCTGGGCATTGGAAGAAGACGAGATAGGATTTATACCCCCTCCCCATGTCACCCGGCTGTGACGAGGCGATGGCTGGCGCTTTACGTGGCGTCAAGCTCGGCGGGTGCCGAGCCGCTTGAGGACCTCCTCTGCTAGCCTTGGCAGAACTTCGCCGGCCTTCCCTCTTATGAACACGTCTGCGATCGGCGTTATGGCTGACTCCTCAACGTTTATTTCAACCACGGCGGCCCCGCTCTCCTTTGCCAACTTGGGCAAATACGCCGCTGGGTAAACCACGCCCGAGGTCCCCACCACTATCACAACGTCTGAGGCGGCCATAAGCCTCACCGCCTCTTCCCACGCCTCTTGTGGAAGCGGTTCGCCGAACCACACCACGTCTGGCCGCAGGAGGGAGCTGCACCTTGGACACCTGGGCGGCACCTCCTCCACCGGCTTCTCCAGCCTGTAGACCGCCCCGCACTTTGTACACCTAGCCCTCCAGAGGGAGCCGTGTAGCTCTACCACACGCTTGCTACCGGCCCTCTGGTGGAGCCCGTCGACGTTTTGCGTGACCACGGCCTTTACGACCTCCGCCTCTTCGAGCTTCGCTATGGCGTAGTGCCCTGGGTTGGGCCTCGCGTTGTACACAATCTCTTGCCGCCACTTGTACCACTTCCACACTAGGACGGGGTCTCTGGCGAAGGCCTCTGGCGTGGCCAACTCCTCCGGCCTATACCTCTCCCACAAGCCGCCGCTCCCCCTAAAAGTGGGCACGCCGCTCTCGGCGGACATGCCTGCCCCTGTGAACACTACGCAGTGGCGCGACTTGGCTATTAGGTCGGCCACATCCATATAAACCCGTGCGTCCACGTTTTTAAGTGATGACCCAGGCGTGTCGGATTAGTGACGCAACACGACCTCCTCTGAAGACCTCCGCCGACGACCTCTAGTGAGTTACTTTTTTATAGAGGGTTTGGGGATTTGCGCCATGAGAAAAGTGGCTATCATAGCTCTGCTGGCGGTGGTGTTGGCGTTTGCGGTTGGGTGGACGACATATACGGTCAAGGTGAGCTCTGTGGAGATCAACGCCCTGGCGGTGAGCGACTTGGGCGGCGCCGTGTTGCCTATAAAGGTGACTCTGCTCACCCCTGGGGACGGGAGGGCCTACGTGGCCGGAGTGCCTGAGGCTGGGCAGGGCTTTGGCCCCTCTGCCCAAATTGCCTTGTACGTAGCGGCGAGGCTCTCGGGGGTGCCCTACAACAACTACACTGCCCTCCTCCGCGTGTTGGCCAGCGATGCGCAGGTGGGGGGCCCCTCGGCCAGCGGCTACATAACTGCGGCCATGTACGCACTGATGAACGGGCTAGAGCTTAGGAACGACACGGCCATGACTGGCATAATTCTCCCAGACGGCTTAATTGGTCCCGTGGGCGGGGTGTCGCAGAAGGTTCAAGCCGCGGCGGCCCAGGGGATAAAGACGGTGCTTGTTCCAATCGGCGAGGCTCCCAGCGGCGTGGGGGGATTAAGGTCGTGGAGATTGGCACAATTGAGGACGCCGTATACTACCTCACTGGCCGCAAGATAGCCCGCCCAGCGCCCGCCTCGGTGGACGACGCCGCGTTTGTGCAAGTGTCGCGGGACTTGTTCAACGCAGTGTACGGCTACTACAACCAGACTGTGCGTGGCGGCAATGTGGACTTGGCCACGATTGAGAGTCTTAAGGCGAGGGGGATGTACTACACCGCCGCCTCGCTCATATTCCAAGGCCTCGTCACTTACTACGACAACGCAGCGTCGTCCTCTAGGCGCACTTACAGAGACCTCTACAACCAAGCCCTTCAGATGGCGAAAGACGCCGAGGCTCAGCTCTCCACTATACCGCTCACCATAAACAACATAGACCTAGTAGTGGCGTCGTATACGAGGATCTACGAGGTGTACCTCACCGCGAATTCCACGGCGCCTAGGCCCGGCGCCATGTACGCCAGAGCTATCACGTTGAAGTCGTGGGTTGACGAGGCTAAGAAGATGGCCTACGGCCCTGCGATAAACGAGAGCGGCTTGGCGGAGGTCGCGCGCATGTACTTGGACTACGCCAAGGCCATGTACGCCTATTTGGAGACAACCTACGGCATGACTCTCAGCGACATATCCACGGCGGTGCAAGTCGCCGAGGACCTCTACGGCAAAGGCCTCTACCTGGCCTCTATGGCCAACTCCATTGAGATAATAGCTGAGACGGCCGCGGCGCTTATGACGGGCGCCTCCAGCAAGTACATAGACATCGCCCGGGGCAAGGCCATGGAGAACATGGCGGCCGCGGCGCAGTGCGGCTATACAAACACCCTCCCCCTGGCCTACCTCCAGTTTGGAGACTACTTTAGAGAGCAGGGCAATCCGCAGAACAGCCTCATGTACTACATAATGTCCTCCATATACGCCACGGCCATGAGAGACGTGGCGTGTACTCTTAAGACCGCCACGGTTTACAAGCCAATATTCTCGGCTAATACGACGTCTGCTACGAACATCAGTGAGACGCAGACGGAGGCGGGTAGCGGCTTGGCTCCTGTGAAAAAAACGGGGGAAAACAACTTGTTGATTCCGCTGGCCGTGGCGCTTTTGGCGGCCCTCGCCCTAGTGTACGCCTCTAGACGATGACCACGTCTTTTTTGACCTCCCTCCCCTTCCTCTTTCTCTTGTTGTTGGCTCTGCCGCCTGGCAGTAGCGCCAGGGCGAAGAAGGCTAGGGGGACTAAGTACTCCCAGTAGGGCGCGTAGACGTAGACGGCTGCCACGAGTCTCTCTACCACGTCGCCGTTTACCACCACGGCGGGCACTGCCAACAGCACTAAGCCAGCGAGGGCAAGCGCGGTCAAGGCTCTGTCTCGCACTCTCCTAAGGGCGAGGGCCGCCACCACGGCCACCACGGTCAAAGCCACGAGCCCCA
Organism: Pyrobaculum calidifontis JCM 11548; assembly: GCF_000015805.1. Classification (NCBI taxonomy): domain Archaea; kingdom Thermoproteati; phylum Thermoproteota; class Thermoprotei; order Thermoproteales; family Thermoproteaceae; genus Pyrobaculum; species Pyrobaculum calidifontis. The sequence goes on from NC_009073.1 coordinate 1,830,601, forward strand.
ACATATGCGCGGCCTACTTCGCCTATTTTATGTCCATCGGTTATTATGAGGCATGTGCATATATTAAGAGCCGCCGAGCGCATCGCCGGGCGGCGCGCCGTCGTTGGAAAGGATATTGTTTAAATACTGATGCAATTGAGGGGTTCGTGTGGTTCCTGCCTTTGGGAAGGGGGGAGGCTGTTGAGGCCATCAAGAGGGCCTACGGCGTTGCCCAGGAATACGCCAAAAAGATAGGGGGGCGTGTGGAGACGCTACAGCCCCGCCACATCTACGGAGAAAAGGCGGAGGACTTTGGCTACACTCTGCAGGTGGGGAGAATAGGCGTCACGTTGCAGCCGGCCTCTGTCATAGTGCTGTGGGGCTTCTACAACGCAGATGAGTACCTCGACTTCGTGCGCTTTATCCACGACGGCAGAACCTACGAGTGGTTTGTCCACCCCATTGCCTACTACCCAGAGAGGGTGGGCGTGTGGGCTGAGGAGCCGTACATCTTCAGAGGCTCCCTCTTAATCGACGTACACGCCACGGGCGGCGAGCAGCGGGATAGAGTCTACGGCTGGCCTCTCGGGTACTTCGTGGCCCCCCTCCAGCCGCCGCAGGAGGTGAAGCCGCCGCGTGGGCGGAGGGGGCCTAGGGGCAGGGAGAGGGGGCAGGGGGAGTCTAGGCGCGGGGGAGAGGAACGTTCGTGATACCAGCGGTCACGTACATACGCGTCTCCACTGAGGAGCAGGACCCGGAGAATCAGCGCCTTTACCTGGAGAAGTGGGCCTCTGAGCACGGCTTGGCCATTGTGAAGCACTACGTGGACGTGGGAGTGTCGGGGGCCTCTGCGCCGTGGGAGAGGCCGGCTTTTCAGCGGCTGATGAGCGAGGTGGAGGCCCTGGAGCCCAAGCCGAGGGTCCTCCTCGTGTACGAGACCTCTAGGCTTGTGAGATCTTTCCAAGAGCTCTTCCACCTCCTCGACCTCGTGGAGAACAAGCTGGGGCTCGTGGTAGTGTCGGCGTCTGAGAGGGAGCAGGCGCTACAGTCCCTGGACGGGGTCTACCGCCAGTTCCTCCGGGCCGTCTTGGCATTCGTGGCCCACATGGAGCGGGAGTTCATCCGCCAGAGGACGAAGGCGGCGCTCGAGAGGGCGAGGGCTGCGGGCAAGGTGAACAACGTGGCTGAGCGACACCCCGAGCTTGTGGAAGCGGTGGCCGAGTACTACAGGCAGAGCGGCTCTCTGAGAGAGACGGCCAGGGCCTTCGGCCTGTCGCTCTACGAGGTGAGGAGGCTCCTCGCCGTAGCGGGCCTCTACCGCCCCACCCCCTACACCTGCCCCAGGTGCTTCTCCCGCCTCAAGGTGGCCGAGCGAGACGTCAGAGTGGCCGGGGGGAGATACGCAGTGGTAGAACGCCTCTACTGCCCCAACTGCGGCTACGAGGAGGTGAGAAAGGCGGACTGACGCCCGCCCCCAGCGGCGGAGCTAGGCGACGCTTTTGTTGCCTATCTTCCTCCGGAGCAAGATCTTCCCCGACACCGCGTGGTACACCGCCTCGACGTCTTCGAGGCTTTGCACCAGCCTTATCTTCTCCTTCCAGTCCATGTCCACTCCCAGGGACTCTAACACGTCGTCGAGATCCACCGGCTGCTCCCCCACCTTTGAGGCCACCAGCTTTGCCAATATGCGGATGTCCACTGTAGTGCGGCGGAGCTAAGATTTTAACGCGGCGTGCAAAATAAACAAATACCCCGCATAATGCTCCGTGGCCACGTTTACTACTCCATGCGTGGTGTTGGTGGGGGTCGTGGGAGGCCGCGCGGTCTACTTGGAGTTGGACAGCGGCAAGCGAGTTGAGGAATTTGTTGGCGTGGATGTGGACTCTGCGGCGCCGGCTGTTGTGGGGGATTTTTTGGAGGGACACCTCGCCGTAACCTCCTACTCGGCCACGATTGTGAAAGGGGTGGCGCTTCTCAAGCCGGCCTACGTCTTAGACGCGGAGGGGCTCAGGCCCCTAGTAAAAAAGGCCGTCACAGTGAGGAGCGTAAAGGCTAAGGAGTTCGGCTCGTGGGAGCCCCTCTGGAATAAGCCAGTCTTTCTACAGCGCTCTAGCCCAACGGTGGCCGTGGGCTTCTCCAGGGCTGGCGCCTTGTTGCACATAAACGCCGTGCCCTCCAACGTGGAAATCGCCGAAAAGGCCTTGGCCGTCGCACGCATACTACAGAGGGGAGGCGAGTTGCACATGAACTGCACCTGCCGGCTGGGCCTAATGCCCGTGGAGATCTTCGTCAGGCGAGATGGTAGATACATCGTCGCCAAGTTCTACCTCAACGCCTCGTCGCCAAGAAGCGGCAAGGCCTTCTTCATAGCCGGAGAGGGGGGAAACGTCCTTGAGAGGCGAGAGGTGGGTCTTGCCGAGGCCGAGGTAGCCGCTTACGAGTTTTTATCTAAGCTTAAAGCCTAGAGCCTCTGTTGGGCTACCTCGCTTAAGAACTTGGCCAAGTGCGGCGCCTTGGCCTTCAGCTTGGCGATGGCGGCTTCTATGTCGTCAGTGGGGCCTACGCCGTATTTCCAAAGCCCGTAGGCGTGAGGCCCCAACAACTCTAACACCGACGCCATGAGTACGCCGTACATCCAATTTAAAAAATCCTCCGTAGCGCCGGGCGTAGCGAGGCGGTTCGGTTAAAGCTTTTATATTCGGGGGCTGTGTGCGTCGTGGCTGAGGCTGGCATTGTCTTGGCTGGTGGCTTTGCGACGAGGCTTCGCCCGCTTAGCTATACTAAGCCTAAGCCGCTTTTCCCCGTGTTGGGCCGGCCCGTATTGGACTGGGTAGTTGAAAACGTGGCTGAGGTCGCCGAGCCGGTGGTGTCGGCTAGGTATCTCTCTAGCCTCATCCGCGCCTACGTGGGCTCTAGGTGGGGGAGCAGAGTGAGGATTGTGGAGGAGGACAGGCCCCTGGGCGACGGGGGTGCAGTGGTGAATGTGGTTAAGAGCCTGGGGCTGAGGGGCCCCGTAATTGTGGCCAACGGCGACGTGTTTACCGACCTCCCCGTGAGGGAGGTGTGGGAGTTCCACAGGAGGAAGGGGGCCGCGGCCACTCTAGCGCTCATAGAGGTCCCGCCTGAGGACGTGAGCAAGTTCGGCATCGCCGTCATCGACGAGGATGGGAGAGTTAAGAGGTTTGTGGAAAAGCCCAGGGAGCCCGTGGGTAGTAATTTGGCAAATGCGGGGGTCTACGTATTTAGCGAGGAGGCCTTGGCGGCCTTTCCGGAAGCGAATGGAGAGGTCAAGATTGCGAAGCACATAATTCCCGAGCTTTTGAAGAAGTTCGACGTATATGCATATGTGCACAGGGGGCTGTGGTTCGACATTGGGACACACCAGGACTACCTCAAGGCCAACTTCGCGGCCCTTGACAAATGTGGAGAGTGTAGGCCAGAGATTAGGGGGGTGAAGATAATTCCCCCCGTGTACATAGGGCCCGACGCCGTGGTTGAGCCGGGCAGCGTGTTGGGGCCCTACGTCGTAGTGGGAGGGCGGAGCAAGATTGGGCCTCACGTCCGCATTAGAGAGAGCGTGTTGATGGACGGCGTGGTGGTAGAGGCCGGGTCGCACATAGTCCGTAGCATAATAGGCGAGGGGGCGGCCCTGGGGAAGTGGGTCAGAGTTGTGGAAGCCGTGGTGGCCGACGGCGTGTTTATAAAAGACGAAGTGACTGTGGGCAGGGGCGCCTCCATAGGCCCCAACAGAGAAGTGGAGGCCGACGTAAAAGAGGGGGAGGTCCTCCCCTGACAATCCCTGGTCGCGGGGCTATTTCACAGAGGTGCGCCAGCGGCCTTGTAGCTAAATACCACCTCTCTAGCCAGGTCGCCTGGGTGGTAACGTCTAGACCTGAGTAGGGGCGCTGGAGCCCTCGTTGTCTCTAGGACTTCAGCTGCAATGGCCTCTTGGGCTTGAGCACTGCCTTTGCCTCTCTTACGAGGCGTCTTGCCTTCTCGGGGTCTATCTCTGCACCATCTTTTACGCATGTGCCGACTATTGCGCCGTCTGCTATTTTCAAGAGGGGGAGGGTCTGGAAGCATATGCCGCTTCCCACTAGCACTGGGAGGTCTGTGTACGCCCTCGCCGTCGCCAAGTCTACTGGGTCTGGGGCCTCCCCCGTCTTTCTGCCGGTGACTACTATGGCGGCTGGTGCCGCCCTTGTGGAAGCCGCTTCCACCGCCTCGGCGAGTGTCCGCGGGTAAATGCTTTCGCCGTGTTTTACGTGGACGTCTGCGAGCACTTTGACGCCCTTTATGTAGGGGGCCTGGGGGGTTAAGATTCCCGACTCGGAGAGGACTATGTCCGTGTACGCGTTGCAGCGGATAAACGTGGCGCCCACGTGTCTCGCTATTATTGAGGCCTTTACGCATGCGTTTCTCAGCAGGTTTATCCCCACGGGCAGTGAGACCTCCCTGGCCACCTCCCTCGCCGCCACGGCCATGGCCACTGCGGCTTCGAAGTCCGCCTTGGGCTTAAACGGCATGTCGTAGTAGTTCTCCACTATCACTGCGTCGAAGCCGGCCTCTTCGAGCCTCTTGGCGCTTCTAACCGCATGTTCTAGGCGCTGGGGGGACCCGGTCGGCAGTAGGTGGACGACGCCTATCAACATGTGAAATATTTTTAAAGTGGCTTTTATGGTTGTCGCCATGGTTTACCCGCCGAAAACTTTGATGGTGGGGAGGTGCTCTCGTTGCGGTAGGAGGCTGTACGCGTTTGAGGACAAGTACGTGTGTAAAAAGATGGGCTACGTCTTCTGCGACGTGTGTGCCAGGAAGCTTCAGTACAAGTGCCCCGACGCGGTGACCCCCCTTGAGCCCGCATAGCGTGTTTTTGTCTATAACTGCAAGCCCCGGGGTTAGGGGCATCACCATCACTAGGGGGGATAGGATACTTGTAGTCCACCTTTATGCGAAGAGCGTCTACATGGCTGTGGTGTCGCGGGGCTGTGAGAGAGTTCTCGCAGACGAGGAGCTTAAGAGGGCGGCGTGGCTTCTCACTAGGCTAATGGACAGAGTGGGGAGACTTGTGAAATCTAGGTATTACACGTACACGGGCCCTCTGGAGGTGAGAGAGGGCGAGGTGGTCTTTCGGCCCTACGTGGCGCCTACCTCAGCCGTGGAGGTGGTGCTGAGGGGGGGCAAGGCCGCTGTGTTTGCTGGAGAGTGGCGGCGGAGGTTTCGCACTGGGGTAGACGTGGCCGCCGCGCTGAGGAGGGGGCTGGAGCTTTTGGAAAAATGTTAAATTTTTCCCCCTCCCGTCTCTTCTCGGTGAAGAGACCAGGCTGTATGACTTGTGATTGAGGTTAATAGCGCTGATCCCTCCTCCTAGTAGAGCTCGATGTGCAAGCTAAGCTGGCAGGGTGGCTTGAGTCCGCGGCTTAGCGCTGGTCTATGTATACTTCGCCGTTTTTTACCTGTAGCACGGCTAGGCCTGCCCCGAGTAGGTAGGCCAGGGTTTTGCTGGGGTCTTTGCCCTCGGAGGCTAGCCGGGCGACGTAGTCCGCTAAGCGCTCGCCTTGAGGGGGGTCTTCTAGGGGGGCTTGGTCTAGCCTTAGGTCGGTCTTCATGAGTATGTCCAGCTCCGTGTATATTGAGTAGATTTTTTCGAGTAGGTTTATGACTATGGTGAGTTGCTTGTATAAGTCGTCTACTACTGCTTTTAGCTCTTCGTCTTGGCGCTTTTGTGCTATTCTGTTGAGCAGGTCTATGGTCTTGGCGAGTTTAGATAGGAAGTACATGGATTTTCCGTAACCTGTCTATTGTGAGGGGGTGTGTTCTGGCGAGTAGCGTGAGCCGCGTGGCTATGGGGCTTTGTAGTGTCTCAATTATGCCGTTCCAGTCTAGTTTTACTAGCGCTGATGCGAGTTTTTCGCGGCTTTTGGCCGCCGCGTAGTTGTCTGCCTCAAATTCAAAGGCCTGTAGCATGGCTGTGAAGAGGAGGGTTACTCCGATTAGGTGGAGTGCGAGTAGGTACACTGCGTATTTCAAGTATATCAAGTGTACCAGCGTGAGCCTTAGCGCGTATTCGGCGTTTAAGAAGGCGAGTAGCTTGTAGGTGTGCCGGTACTTCACGTGGCCAACCTCGTGCTCTAACACGGCCTGTATCTCCTCTGGGGAGAGGCGGGCGAAGAGGCCTGTGGTGAAGTACACCACTGGCCCCTTGGGCCCGTCGAGGGTGAAGGCGTTGGGCCTTTTGTCTTTGGCAACGCAGACTCTGGGCGCGGTGTAGTAGACCTCGTAGTCCCCGGGGAGCGACGAGGGGTTTTCCAGCACTTGGAGCTTGTTTCTCCGCAGGTGTTCCACGTCGCCGTGGTTTGTGCGTACTACTTTTACCAAGTCTGGGGTAAAGCACTTGGCCCTTAGGTATGCATATGTGGCCAAGTAGGCGCCTACTATCAACGCGGTGCCCATGGCCCACTGTATCCACACGTCTTTAGTCACTAGGAGGGGTAGCGCCGATAGGGCAAGTGGGAGGTAGAGCAGAGCCGCGTCGGATTTCAGCGGCGGGGGTTCGACATATCTCCCCCCCTTGTAGGTGCCCACCAGCGCTACTCTGAAGCTCTCGCCCTTGTACCTACGTAGATGTCTCAGTAGCTCTTCTACGTTCACTAAAAGGGGGGACGGCGTGTATATAAGACAATTACTGAATTTTCTCTGTCTCTAAAAGCTCTAGAATCTTGTCTGGCTCGTACGTGGATAGGAGGTCCCAGAACTTGTTGCTCTTGTAGAGCCCGTACACCTTCCCCCTCGCGCTTCTCTTTACCACGGTGATGTACCCCCTCTGCACTAAGTCGTCTAGGAAGGTTCTGATTAGGACGGTCTTCGCCCTTAGGTCTTGTCGGTCGTATATGTGGAGGTCTTGTGCCACTTTAGACGGCCTGAAAGTTATGAGGTTTCCCTTGGCGTTTTGGACTTGGTCTTTTAGGAATTTCAACGTGATAAGCCTCACGCGGTAGGAGTCTATTTTATCGCTGTAAGTTCGAGAGAGAGTTTTTATCTCAGCCATTGAGTACACAGAAAGCCCCTCTATTTATCTCTTTTTGCACACACTCTCTCAAGGTATTCCACCTTGTTTTTTAAGTCGTATATCTTGGCCTCGATATTTGCCAAGTATTGGAGGAAGTAGTTTACGTAGATGTCGCAGGGGGCCAGCTCGTCGACGCGTAGGCCTAGTAGCTTTACCACTTTTTCAAAGTCTAGACTATCCATACCTCAGTGAGCTTGTTATTGCTTATCAGGGTGGGGCGGCGGATATCCATGTTGTATGTAAAATGTGGCTTTGTTATTATTACATTGGAGTGGACGAGTATTTCGCCTGGCGGCATCTCGTTGGTCACTAGGACAACTCTGAGGCCGTATTTCGCGCTCTCAAAAACGAGGTACCGCACCACGTCGCCCCGCTTCAACACGTTCTGCGCCTCGTCTACCACTAACAACAGCGTCGGCCTCTTTGCCACTCCCCTCGAGAAGAGGTAGTTGTAGAGCGACGCCATGATGAAGAGGGTCACGAGCACCTTCTCCTCATATAGCCTCAGCTTAGAGAGGTCCACCGCGACCGGCCTCTTGGCCTTAAACAGCAGGTCCACTGGCACAGCCCCCCTCTCGAAGACGTCTACAATGTACTCCAGCCTCCTGGCTATCGCCGCCTTCATCTCCACCTCCGACCTAGTGGAGACGAGAAAGTCGTCGAGCGCCGTTATTACGTCCCTCAAGCTCTTTACCTCGGCGCGGCGGATGGCGCGGTAGAGGAAGTACACGCTTGCCTCCGTGAGATTTAGAGAAAGGCCTATGAGCTCGCAGAGGAGCTTCTTGTCCAGGGCTGCTAAGTTGAACTTGAGCAGCCGGGAGTCCACTTTTCTCACGTCGTATTCCCCATGCCAATCTAGCACAACCGCCGGCAGGCGGGCCCGCCTAATTATCTTCTTGGCGAGAGTCGTCTTGCCGCTACGAGTCGGCCCAGTGATAACGACGTGTCTATCCAGGGGCAACATCACGGGCCCCATTTTCCCAAAGCCGATGAATACGCCCTCTCTTACAGTGGCCAGGGCAAGGAGGGCGAGTAGGCCCAGCTCCCACACTTACACCAGCCTTTTTAACCTACTGTAGGTAGCTGGGGAGGAGCCTCCTGTACTGGAGAAATCTGTCGTCGACGAGCGCTATGTGCTTCCTCTCCTCTGTCAACCCCCTGGCCACGCGCCCCGCGGCTTGTACAACGTTGTTCACCGCTGTGAACAATATGCCGTACTTATAACCGCCGAAGCCCAGCCTGTCCAATAGCCTCACCTTGAGCCAGAGCTCCCTAGATTTGACGTTGGGAAAGGGGAACCCCACCAACACGCCCGCCTTCACGGAGAGGTTTACTCCCTCAGAGAGAGGCGAGCCAAAGTATGTTACAACCACGTGGTCTATATCGCCTAGAGGCTTGTCGGAGACGGGCAGCCCGTCCATCTTCGCGGCGTAGTACGACGCAAGCTCCTTATTGGGGAAAAACGCCACTACCCTCCGGTATTGCTCATAGGTCCTCTTAATCACGTCTACCACCTTTTCTACGTAGGTCGGCCTAAGCCGCGTCCTATAGCGAATCTCGAGGGGGATGTATTCCACCTCTAGGTTCTCCCGGCCCGGCAGTTCCTCCACCTGTATGTACTGTGAAGAGAGGAAGTATGTAAAAATGTCGGCGAAGTGCCTAACTACTGAGGCGCTTGCCGCCATCAGCCTAGGAGCTCTCCTCGCCAGCTCGCCCACGAGCGGGAGAGCTAGGCAGAGCAAAAGGCCGCCCTCCTCGGCGCAGTAGCGCCTAGAGTAAAACTCGTCGTCGCCCACGGGCACCACAGAGAGGAAGTTGTGAACCTCGTCGAGGGCTACGAAAGCCACCTCTTCGAACAGGTCTGCCACAGCCGACACGTTGCCCACCTTGGATAAATAGGCCAGGGGAAGCACGGCCACCCTCCTGCCCCTGGCCGAGGCGTGGAAAAACTCGTAGGGACAGACGCCGGCCTCATACACCGCCTCCACGTCGGGGACGTATTTGCTCAATGTCTTAGACGTGGCCTTACAGACGCCGCCCTCTCTCAGCGAGAGGCACTGAGCCGCGGTAGATGCCCCAAAGGGGCAGAGGGCCGCTCTGCCGAAGAGTAGACTGGCCTCTTCGCCGAACTCCCTTATGTAGCGCGCCATTTGGAACCCCTCCACGTGGCTTCTCACAAAGACTAGAGACGGCTTGTACGAGGCGGCGAGCTTTGCCAAGAGGCGCGATTTGCCAAAGCCAGGCGGAGCGTTTAAGACGACTCTCACTCACTTTTTTGCCTCATTAAACCTCCTAAGCAACTCCTGGAAGACGTCTCTGAGCGGGGAGTCGGCCACCTCTTCCAGTTCCATACAATGTTCCACTACTCTTTTCAAAAACTCCTCCGCAAGGGCGGGGCTCCTTTCCCTAAGTGCGTTTAACTTTTCCAACACCTCGCCTCTCAGCACCTTGGCTATGGCCTCAATTGACGTGAAGTACTTCTCCAAATCCCTGATTTGATTTACCACGTCGTCGAAGGCGTTTAAAACCTCCGCCGGCAAGTCTTTGAGGTCCACCTCGGCGTAGGCCTTGTTTACACAGTAGCGGACGAATTTGTACCGCATGGTCTTTACCACGTCCACGCCCGACGTCATTTAACACTTTATGTACTTTACGCCAAGGAGGGAGCCCAGCCTCTTGGCATACTCTGCAACCGGCGCCACTCCGTTTTCCCAAAGGCCGATCACCGTTATCCCCCTCTCCGTGTAGAAGTAGTAGGCGTCTGTCCCAGCGTCGAGTCTCTCCCGCCTAGGGCCCCATCGCCAGTAGAAGGCCTCGCCCCGGGGGTCAACCCCCTCGTAGAGCCGCTCCTGGTACACCACCCTCGCCAACCTCTCGGGGCAGAAGAGCCCTCCGCCCCACTCGGCGGGGATATTTATACTGACGGCGTAGGCGTCGCCCAAGCCGCCTCCCACGGCGTCTACAGCGGCCGCGGCCACGCGCCGCATTAGCTGAACATCTCCGCCCTGCTCCATGGACACGGCTACGCCGGGCACCCCCAAGACGCCTGCTTGTATGGCGGCGCCAACTGTGCCGCTGCCGAAGGTCGCCTCGACGCCCACGTTTTCCCCCACGTTGACCCCGGAGACCACCACCTCGGCGTCGGGGGCTATGAGCTTTAGGGCCAAAAACACGGCGTCGGCCGGATACCCGTTCACCACGTAGACGCCTCCGTCCACCTGCCTAACTCTCAGCGGCTTGTGGAACGTCCTAGCCAGCCCTGCGGCAGACCGAGGTCTCTCTGGAACCACCACTACGACTCTGTGGCCGGCCTTCTTCAACTCCTCTACCAGCGGCTTAAGCAGAGGCGTCTGTGGCCCATCGTCATTTGTAACTACAACTTTCACACAAGAGAAGACGCCGGTTTTATAAAGACTGAGGCCACGCCCAGAAACGCCACCGCGGCGCCGAAGGCCCTCCTCGCCAAAAAGGGCCGCTCGAGAAGCGCCGTGATCAACGGGTAGGCAGAGGCCACGACGCTGACGGCCACGTAGTCTCCGACGGACACGGCAAAGGTGTATAAGCCAAAGCCGAGGAACGTGTCCACAAACCCTCCCAAGGCGAGGCGCCAAGTCATACACATCCTCGACCTAAGGCTCAGCGCGGCGCCGCCAAGAAAAACTGTGGCCCCCCTAACTGCCAAGGCCCCGCCAGGCCCCAGCGACGCCACCGCGGCGGCGTAAAGCCCAATAGACCAAGTCCACGCCAAGGCGGCGGCTAGCCCAAACAAGGCCCCCCTCACGGAGCCCCGGTTGCCCCATACCGATATTGCAATGCCGGCGAACACAAGCCCGGCGGAGGCCAAGTAGATGTACTTACCAGACACCACTGGCAGGAGGACTATGTATGCAGAGCTACTTAAGTTGCCTACCGAGGCCCCGCCCACCTTAACCGCCGTTACGTAGAACCATGACCCCACAAGGCCCCCCAAGGCGCCAGCCGCCACGGCGTACAATACGCCAGCGCCGTCCAAGCCCCTCCACGGCAGAATTAGCCCCAACAGGACGGAGTACAGCGCAAATATGGACAACGCCCTATACTGAGATGTGCAGTCTAAGGCCGCTCTGTAAATCAGTGGTGCAATGCCATAAGCAATAGCCGATAAAGACGCCGCAATAAGAGAAACATCCACAGGCGGGCAAACCCCGAGGTATTTTACACTTCCCGCCCCGCCGCGAAGCAACAGAGGACTTCCCCGGCTATTCGTTGCTCAACGTCGAACCACGCCCTTCTCGCTTCAGTGATGTATGGGGCTCAAATGCCGACTGACCGAGGCGTTTTCGGCGCCGCATAAGGCGTTGCCTCTATGCAACGATCAATAGGTCTGCGCGTGGGAGGCCTCTGCAGTGACTGTTATATAGTCCACTGTTTTTTGTACCCATGGACGACGCAACGATGGTAGCCCTAGCATTTTTAGTGATTTTCGCCCTAATGGTTGGAACTGTTTATTTGGCCATGTTGATAGCGCCGCGGCGCCCCACTCCGCAGAAGTTAATGCGCTACGAGGCAGGCAACCCTGAGACTGGCCCCGCGAAGGCCCCCTTGGCCATGCAGTACCTCGGGTACCTCCTCATGCTTGTGGCACTGGAGCCAGCCGCCGCCTTGCCAATAGCGGTGTATATTTTCACAAGAGATTTAATGTCCACTGTATATACAGCGCTCGTCGGGATATTGGTGTTGCTCGCCGCGTCTACATACGCGTACAGATACGCGAAAAAGATAGAGTTTTGGAGAGCCTAGCGCCGGCTTTGCTCCACAGCCGCGCTGAGTAGGCCTAGGAACAGCGGCCTCGGCCTAGTGGGCCTAGACTTAAACTCGGGGTGGAACTGCGTCGCTATGAAGTAGGGGTGAGCCGGGAGCTCGATTATTTCCACACGCTTCACGTCCCGCCTCCACCCAGACACGACGAGCCCCGCCTCCTGTAGCTTGGGCACATAGGCTAGGTTTACCTCAAAGCGGTGCCTGTGCCGCTCCACCGTAAGCGAGGCCTTGTAGAGGGCCGCGGCGAGGGTCCCAGGGACTATCTCCACCTCTCTGTTTCCAAGAATCATGCTGCCGCCTAACACGTCGACGCTCTCCTGCTCAGGCGCCAGGTGGACCACGGGGTGCGGCGTCTGGGGATCCAGCTCGGTGGAGTTGGCGTCTCTCAGCCCAAGGACGTTTCTAGCAAACTCCACTACGGCCAGTTGCATGCCGAAGCATATGCCCAAGAAGGGTATCTTCTCCGTCCGCGCGTAGCGGACGCACTCTATCATCCCCTCAGTTCCCCTCTTCCCAAACCCCGGGAGTACCACCATGGCGTCTACCCCCGCCTTGGGCAAAAGGTCGGGGTTCTTCTCCACCTCCACCGAGTTTATCCAGACGAGCTCCGGCCTCACGTCGAGGGCGGCCCCCGCGTGCCTCAGAGCCTCGACAATGCTCAAATAGGCGTCGGGGAGCTCCACGTACTTCCCACACATGCCCACGGCGATTTTCCGGCTGGGTGCAGACAGCCTAGCCACGAAGCTCTCCCACTCCCCATAGTCAGGCGACCTGCCTCGCAACCTGAGCCGCTCAACCAAGAAGTCCCCCATGCCCTGCCGCTCCAGCAGAAGAGGCACCTTGTATATCGTGTCTACGTCGTAGGAGTTGAAAATCGCGTGCTGAGGCACGTGGGCAAAGAGCGAGATCTTCTTCACGGCGTTGGCGTCGATGGGCCTCTCCGACCTCACCACCACGGCGTCTGGCTGTATGCCGTAACGCCTGAGCTCTGCCACGCTGTGCTGAAGAGGCTTAGTCTTAAACTCGCCAGTGGTCTTGAGGATGGGCACCCACGCCACGTGGACGAAGAGGACATCCCCACCCAGCTCGAGCCTCAGTTGCCGCACGGCCTCCAAGAAGGGCAACTGCTCGTAGTCCCCCACAGTCCCCCCAATCTCCACAATAGCCACGTCAAAGCCCCCCGCGGCCTCCACAAGCCTCCTCTTAATCTCGTCAGTGACGTGGGGAATCAACTGCACAGTCTGCCCCAAGTAGTCCCCCCTCCTCTCCTTCTCAATCACAGACTTATAGATCTGGCCAGAGGTGATGTTGTTCCTATGCGGAAGCTCCACGTCCAAAAACCGCTCATAGTGGCCAAGGTCCAAGTCCGTCTCGCCCCCGTCAAAAGTGACAAACACCTCCCCATGCTGGTAGGGGTTCATAGTCCCTGCGTCAACGTTTAGATACGGGTCAATCTTAACCGCAGTGACAGAGAGGCCGCGCGCCCTGAGAATCCTCCCCACGCTAGCCGCCACTACCCCCTTCCCAAGCCCAGACATCACGCCCCCAGTCACAACCACGAACTTGGGCACTTAACCCATACGTCCCAGCTTTAAAAAGCTTACACTTTGTAAGACGTGGCCGATGACTTGGCTCCACTGCTCCTCGAAGTCCCTCTCCCGCCCCAGGTGGCGGAGAAGCTGGGCGGAAACGACAAGGCCCCACTCGCGCTGTTTTTAAACCTCGGCTGGCTCCTCGGCGGGGACTCCAAAAGGGAGCTAGTCCACGAGGCTGTGGAAGACGGAGAGGCGGCCGTCAGAGCGCTCCACTGGATGGCCCTAGCCGCCTATGCACAGAAGGACCCGTCGCTCCTCAAAATGACCGCATACCCAGCCCCCGGGGGCAGAGTGGTAGTGAAAGTACAGCCCGTGGGAGAAACCGCCGAGGCGATAAGAGAGGTCTACTGCAAATTTGGAATTGAGCTAGGCAACGAGGATAAGGTAGTAGAGAAGATATGCGATGTGCTTAAAGCCCTGCGGGAGGCCGCCTTCGCCCTAGAGGAGGGGCGGTACGTAGTCGCAGACGTGGGAAGCCACATAGCCTTCTCCGCAGCGGTGAAGACGTTGATACTTTCAAGCGGCTATGTCTCCCCATTCCTAATAGCCATAAATGCGGGAAGCGCAGAGCGGGCAAAGAAAATCGCGGAAGCGCTAGACGCCGTAGTCGACGGAAAGTTCGTAATCTTGAGGGACTGGATGATAAGACTGTTACTGCCTGTAGCCCCCTCTCCTGTGTACAAAAAGGACGTAGTCCTCTACGTGGCCATAATTGAATACGCGGCCGCCGCAAAGGTAGAGGCACAGAAAGGCGCCTACTTATTAGAGCGCCGAGACGGCCTATTTGTTGCAAAGGGTAAAGAGGCGGAGGCACTTTACCAAGAGCTAAGGCGGTATGACATTCCAGTTAAGCCTCGGCGGAGGGGCGGAGAAGTGGAACTGGCACTGACAGGGTGGCAGTTGGAGTATCTCAAAAACCGCGGATTACCAGTAACACTACTAAACGAGCTTGAATATGACAAAGAGCAAAAACGCCGACAACAGACCGTTTAACCTATAGCACTCCCTCGCGTAGACAGAGGAAAAGCGCCTAGCCGCTGGAAGGCGTGAAAGACGTGTGCTCAGATCTTAAAGGATTCTTCACAGATCTGCGAGGTGAAGCTACATCACGCGCGTAGACGCGTTTGTGTTTAAAACGTTTCTCCTGGGCAGATCTTCTCCACGTATCTAGAGATGTCGAATCCCCTCTTCTTGAACTCTCGCATGTCCTCGTGCCGGGACCACGGGTAGGAGATCCAGACCCACTCTTCTACCTTCTCCGCGTAGTAGTCCGGCGTGTATTGGCTGGTGGCCTTTAGGTGTATGACCGCGGTTTTCACCTCCGCGGCGCCCAGCAGGCCGAGGAGGTTTTTTACGAGGGCAAGAGTGTGCCCCGTGTCTGCCACCTCGTCTACCACCAGCGCCTTTCTCCCCCTTATGACCCCCGGCTCTACGCCGTGGTACACCACCGGCCTCTCAGCCCTCCTCTGGGCGAGGGCCCAGTACTTCACGCCAACTGCCACAATGTCGTCGACCTCGAGCACGTCGCTGATTATTCTAGCCGGCACTAGGCCGCCTCTTGAGACGGCGACTATCACCTCGGGCCTATAGCCCGAGTCTCGTATTTTGCCTGCCAGGGCCTCGCTCAGCAGAATCCCCTCAGCCCACGAAATAAAGCGCACTTTTACCCCGCCGACCTCTACCACGGCCATGCGGCACTGCGGCCAATTGTATAAATCTTTGACGGTCAGCGCCCGCCACTGCTGGGCAGGCTCTCGCCACCAATGCCGCGTGGGTTCAACTCTTCATCCACACTCGTAAAGCCACAGACTTATAAGTCTCACGCCACGTCACAGCCCACAACACCGCTGTTTGGCCACAGGAGGCGCTTATTGCAAAGCGGTAGCCAGTAAACAAGCGCTGAAGAAAGGGAACCTCAGTTTTGTCCAAAGGTGAAATGTGGATAGAGATATTAAGACCCGGCGTTGTGGACGATATGGAGTTCCGGGTGGTGTTTGCCCCGTGGCGGTATAAGTACATAAAGGCGATTGGGAAAGGCGGGTGTTTTCTATGCGAGGCGGCTAATCAACAAGGCCGCGACGACGAGTTGCTCGTGCCTCTCAGGGGTCGGCACGTCTTCCTGATCCTCAACAAGTACCCGTATACGTGGGGCCACGTCATGGTGGCCACGTACCGACACATAGCCACTGTGGAGGAGATGACAGTGGAGGAGTGGGCGGAGATGATCCAAATGGCTAAGAGGGCTGTCGAGGCGTTGAAAAAGGTCGTCGGGGCGCAGGCCTTCATAATCGGCCTCAACATAGGCAGAGCAGCGGGGGCCGGGCTAGAGAGCCACATCCACCTCCACATAATCCCAAAGGACACCGAGGTGAAAGCCGACGACTTAGACGCGGCGTTGGCCGAGTTGACCAAGAAGCTGAGGGAGGCGCTTGTACACACGGCGTAGGCCGCCTCCGTGTGGAAATTTATAACTGGGCCATGATACGACGGCGATGGTTCAAAATTTATCGCAGTTTCCCATAGGCGCGGACCTGGGGGGAGGATATGATTAGGCGCATCTGTCTCAAGAAGTTTAAAGCCGTGGAGGAGGGATGCGTAGAGCTTGGAGGCCTCACCATCCTCTACGGCCCGCCCAACTCGGGCAAGACCTCTTTCATGGAGGCGCTGGCGCTCCTCATGCAGAGCCGGGGGGAGCAGTGGCTCGCGCTTGAGGGCCCGCTCCTTATTGTCCACGAGCCCGAGGACCTGCACTACGGCGGCGACTTGTCCATCCCCTTCGTGGTGGAGTTTGAGGCAGAGGTGGAGGGCGGGGCGTACGGCTACGGCTATAAGTACGCCACGGCGTCTAACTACGTCGAGCAGTGGGTGTCAAAAGGCGGCGAGGTGTTGGCCCACGCGGCTAAGAGGGGGGAACGCGGCGTCTTGCTAAAGCCCGTCGAAGCGGAGCTCTGCACTGCCCCCTACGCAGTGTTGAACGAGGACGTCCTCATCACCTGCGGCGCAGTGGAAGACGAGAAGCTTAGAGAGGCGGAGAGGGCCCTCCTGGCGCTGAGGATTGGACTAAGGGACAAGTTCTACTTTGTAAGCGGGAGGCGGCTCGCCGCGTGGAAGTACACATATGAGACGCACGTGGACCTGATGCCTGCCACAAGCGTGGGGCCCGAGGGGCAGTTCACGCCGCATCACCTCTCGAGGATTCTCACCCAGTCGCAGTTTGAGAGACTGCGCGAGGAGCTCTACCAGTACCTCCCCCTGGCCGACGTAGAGGACGTAAGAGTGGGGCTTGTGAAAAGCGGCAGAATAGCCATGTACATAAAGCGCAGGGGCATGTGGACAAACTCCTACAACGCCGGCACGTACACTAAGGCAATTCTCCCCGTCTTGTTACAGCTCCTCTTGGCCAACCAAGGCGCCGCCGTCTTCATAGACGACATAGACCTCGGCTCTCCCTCCAACCGCGCAGAGGAGATCCTAGGCGCAGTGGCCGACTTGGCAAAGCGCAGGGGGCTACAAGTGGTGGCGTCGGCCAGGGAGCCCTCCTTCGCCGCCGCGGCGGAGAGACTAGGCTTCCACGTGGCGCGGCTGTGAAGCTGGTGGTAGACACCTCCGCCCTCATATTCATAGTGGAGAAGAAGATAGACACGACACAGCTCCTAGAGCACGAGGTGTACATCCCAGACGCCGTGTGGGAGGAGTTACGCAAATTGGCGCAGAGGAGCCGGAAGGCCAGGGCGGCGCTCCAAGTCGCAGCCGCGCTCCACCCCCACCCCTGCCCCAAGGCGGGCCCCGCCGACGCGGCAGTCCTCGACTGCGCACGCGAGCTGGGGGCCGTGTTGCTCACAGGCGACAGAGAGCTGGCGGACAGGGCGAGAAGGGCTGGGGTGCCAGTTGCGCGGTTCCACAAGGGGCAACTGGCCGTGGCGTAAGAAGCCCGTGTAATAAATATAAACTGGTGGTTGAATCACGACGTGCCTTTCAAATTAGTCGAGGCAGAGGACTATGTACGCATACCTCCGAGCGAGTTTGGCAAGCCGCTTGAGGACATTGCCCTCGCCCAGCTGAAGGCCCGGTACGAAAACAGGGTTGTGCGCGAGGTGGGGTACGTCGTCGCTGTCCTCTCGGTTAAGGTCAAAAGAGAGGGCAAGATAATATTCGGCGACGGGGGGACTTACCACAAGGCCAGGTTTACCCTACTGGCCTTTGTGCCGCTGGACGGCGAAGTGGTGGAGGGAGTTGTGGAGAATGTGAGGGAGGTGGGCATGTTGGTCCGCATAGGGCCCATCGTCGGGTTTATAAACAAGATCCACGTCATGGATGAGCCGAATATTTTCTTTGACGCGAGCACCAAGAGCTACATAGGCGAGCGCACTAGGCGGAGGGTGTCTGTAGGCGACATAGTGAGGGCGCGCATCACGGGGGTGAGCTTTACAACGCCGCGCGAGGGGACAGACCTCCTCCTCCGCGTCACAATGACCATGAGGATGCCCGGGCTTGGGAAACTAGAGTGGATTAAGGAGAGAGAGAAGAAGGCGGCCCCGGCCAAGAAGGCATGAGCGCGCGGAAGAAGACACTCTCGGGGTACAAGGCCTGTAGACACTGTAAGTACGTCGTGCCTGAGGACGCTAAACAATGTCCCAACTGCGGCTCGGAGGAGTTTACCTACAAGTGGAGGGGGATGATCGCCGTGTTAGACCCCGCCAAGTCGTGTATCGCCAAGCGGCTCGGCATAGACAAGCCGGGCGTCTACGCGCTTGAGCTCGTCGAGGAGTAGCACTTCAAGACTCGCCCGACCACCGCGAACAGCGCCCTCCTATATGCCTCCAGCTCTCCCAGCAAAGCGTCGTACTCCACAGGCGCCGCATGGAACTCCTCGCCTAGCACCTCCGCGGCCACGGCCCTCAAGGCGCCCCGGGTAAGCTTGTCGTAGAGCTCGAGCAGGCGCCGCAGGCGCGACTCAAAGACGTAGTAGTCGTTGGCCAAGGCCGCCGCTTCGCTCTCGGCGAGGCACGCGCCGCACTCGTAGCGGCGGATCAGCACCTCAATGGCCTCTGCCACCCTCGCCCCCACCGCCTTCCTAAACGACTTGCTTTGGAGCTTCTCCTTGAGGATGGAGATGGCCTCTTCCTCGTCCACGGGGGCTATAATTAAGCTTTTTATATACCATGCAAAAGACCCAGATGCTTTCTGCCGAGATATTCAGGAGGAGGGGCCACATTAGGAAGCAGTGCCCCCTCTGCAAGTCGCACTTCTGGACTCTCCGCCCAGACCAGGAGGTGTGCGGCGACCAGCCCTGTACCCCGTACGGCTTCATTGGCAACCCTCCGACGAAGGTTGCTGTCGAGTCTTTGAGAGATGTGAGAGAGAGGTTTTTGAGCTTCTTCGAGCGCCACGGCCACGCCCGCATTAAGCGGTACCCAGTGGTGGCCCGGTGGCGGGACGACGTGTACCTAGTGGGGGCGTCTATCTACGACTTCCAGCCCTGGGTCACGAGCGGCGCGGTCCCCCCTCCCGCTAACCCCCTCACTATCTCCCAGCCCTCTATTAGGCTGACAGACGTGGATAAGGTGGGTAGGAGCGGAAGGCATTTGACGGGGTTTGAGATGATGGCACACCACGCGTTCAATTATCCGGACAAGTACGTTTATTGGATTGACGAGACTACGGAGTACGCCTACAGGTTTTTCACAGAGGAGCTGGGAATTCCGCCCGAAGAGATCACCTTTAAGGAGTCCATGTGGGAGGGAGGCGGCAACGCTGGGGAGTGCTTCGAGGTGCTGGTGAGGGGGCTTGAGGCGGCCACCCTCGTGTTTATGCACTACGAGGTTAAGGACGGCAAGTACGTGGAGCTCCCGCTCAAGATCGTGGACACGGGGTACGGCCTGGAGCGGATATACTGGCTCATAAAGGGGACGCCCACAATCTACGACGCAGTGTTCGGCCCCTATTTGGCCAAGGTTAGGGAGAGGCTGGGGGTGCCAGAGCCGCCGCGGGACGTGATGGCCAAGGCCTCTATATACTTTGGGCAAATGGACCCCGAGGTCATCAGCCTCGACAAGGCGTACGACATAATTGCCGAGAAGATCGGCGTGGACGGGAAGTGGCTGAGAGAGGTGGTGAAGCCTCAGGAGGCCCTCTACGTCTTGGCAGACCACTCTAGGACTGTGGCTTGGATGATCGCCGACGGCGTCATACCCTCCAACAGCGGCGCGGGGTACTTGGCCAGGCTCTTGATAAGGAGGGCGCTTAGGGGGCTTATGTTAGCCGGCGTAGACGCGCCACTCGTTGAGCTGTTCGACCTACACTTGAAGGAGCTGAGGTACGACTACCCCGAGGTGTGGGAGGCGAGGTCCCTCATTCTCGAGCTGGTGGATATGGAGGAGAAGAAGTACAGAGAGGTGTTGAAGTCGGCGCCTGCCGTGGTGAAGAGGGCGTTGGAGGAGAACAGGAGGCGGGGGAAGGCGGGGTTAGACAAAGAGGACCTCGTCACGCTTTACGACAGCTACGGGTTGCCCCCAGAGGTGGTGGCCGAGGCGGCGAAGTCCATGGGCATAGAGGTCAAGGTGCCAGACGACTTCTACTCCCTGCTGGCCTCGCGCCACGTGCGGAGGGAGAAGGGGCGCGAGGCGACGCTGGTAGAGATGGCAAAGGTGGCCGACTTGCCGCGGACTAGGGAGCTGTTCTACGAAGACGCGTACATGAGGACGTTTAAGGCCAAGGTTCTCCGCGTAATAGATGGGAAATACGTGGTCTTAGACCAGACGGCGTTTTATGCGGAGGGCGGCGGCCAGCCGGCTGACACTGGAGTACTGCGGCACAGCGGCGGCGTGGCCAAGGTGGTGGACGTGCAGAGGGTGGGCCACGTAATAGTCCACGTCGTGGAAGGCGACGTCCCCCAGGAGGGGTCCGAGGTGGTTGGGGAGGTGGATTGGGAGAGGAGATACGCGTTGATGAAGATGCACACTGGGACCCACGTCCTCATCCAGAGCATTCGCAGAGTGCTTGGCCCACATATTTGGCAGGCGGGGGCGCAGAAGGACATACCCTTCAGCCGCATCGACGTGACGCACTACAAGTTGCCCACGCCTGAGGAGGTGGCAAAGATAGAGAGGCTCGCCAACGACGTCGTGCAGCGCGACCTCCCAGTGTACGTCAAAGTCATGCCCCGCAACGAGGCTGAGGCAAAGTACGGCTTCATCCTCTACCAAGGCGGCGTGGTGCCCGCCAGAGAGATCAGGGTGGTGCAGATAGGCCCCGACGACGAGCCCTACGACGTCCAGGCCTGCGGGGGGACCCACCTCAGGCGCACTGGGGAGATAGGCCTCATAAAAGTGCACAAGGTAGAGCGCATCGCAGATGGAGTAGTGCGTTTCATCTTCACCACGGGGCCCCACGCAGTTGCCTATGTGCAAGAGCTAGAGCGCCAGGCCGCAGAGGCCGCCGCCCTTGGAGGCGGTAGCAAAGAGGAGCTGGTGGAGGTGGTGAAGAGGCTCTTGAAGAGGGCGGAGGAGGCTGAGAAGAAGGCGAGGCACTACGCAGAGCTCTACGCCGCGGCCCTTGCCGAGAATCTCAAGGCCGAGGCAGTGGGCCAGCGGAGGCTTGCCGTGGTCGAGCTTGACGACGAGGAGCTCGCCAAGAGGGTTGCCCTCTTGGCCACCAAGAGGGACCCCGACCTAGTCCTAGTGGTTAAGGCTGGCGAGCGGGTGACTATCTACACAGGTGGCGTCGACGTGGGGCCAATAGTCAAGGCGCTTAGAGAGATAGGGTTTAGAGGAGGCGGCTCCAAGACCTTTGCCCAAGGCGTCTACGCCGGCGATGTGGAAAAGTTAAAAGAGGCCATTAGGAGGGCCCTATGATACCCACAAGCCCCCGGGAGCTTGAGAAAATCTTAAAGCGCATGGGCATAAAGGTGGAGGAGGTGGATGTAGCGTACGTCGAGCTGAAGTTGAAGAACGGGGAGACCATTAGGATAAACAGCCCCACCGTGGCCCTAATGCGGATGCCCAACAAGGTCTTGGTCTATCAAATCCAGGCGGCAGAGGGCTCTGTGCAGAAGGTGGCCCCCGCGGCCGCCCCCGCCACGTCTGAGTATCAGCCAAGCGAGGAGGACATAGCGCTGTTGATTGAGCAGACCGGCGCAAGCAGAGAGGAGGCCATAAAGGCGCTTGTGGAGGCCAAGGGCGACTTAGTACAGGCTGCCATGAAGCTGTTAAAGAAGTAAATTTATAATATCCCCCCTTCAATCTGCCATGCCAGCTAGGCCGGCGCGTTGTTACAGGAGGATTAAGGGGCCGCCGTATACGAGGGAGGAGTACATACACGGCGCGCCGATGATCCAAATACCAAAGTTCGACATGGGCACCACAAGCGCCGCGGCGCGGGCCGCCTTCACCATGGTCGCGAAGTTGGTAGCAGAGGAGCGCGGCCAGATTAGGATGCAGGCCCTAGAGGCGGCCCGCCAAATATCCTCAAAGTACCTCACTAAGTACGTAGGCGACGCCAACTACTACCTCAGGCTAAACGTGGTCCCCCACCACGTCTTGAGAGAAAACAGGATGTTGGCCATGGCGGGCGCAGACCGTCTCCAGGAGGGCATGAGGCTGGCCTTTGGCTCGCCGGCGGGGAGAGCAGCGCGTGTGGAGCCCGGGCAGGTTATATTCTACGTAGAATTCAAGCCGGAACACTTGGCGCACGTGAAGGAGGCCCTACGCCGCGCGGCGTCGAAGCTACCAATACCTACGCGCATCGTCGTCGAGCCGAAGGGAGATGGTAAGACAGCTTCATAGGGCAAGGATAGAGGCCGCGCTACTCCTCCTAGAGAAGGTCCTCTCTGGCGCTGTGACATCTCGCTCGGCCCTAGTCGCAGAGCTACAGTCGGTGTACAGAGAGAGGGGGATAGAGCCCTTTAGAGGCCTCTCCAAGGAGGGGGTATACGACAAGGAGGTGGCCACCGTGTACGTGGTGGGTGTCTACGGCGCCGGGGTCATGTCCCCCGGCGAATACGACGACGTGTTCTACATAGAGAACAGGTCAGAGGCCGCGCTCGACGTGGTGAGAAAAATCACAGAGGTAGTGACCAAGGAGACGCAGGAGGAGCTCAAGAGGAAGACCGAGGAAGTGAAGGGAAAGTCTGAAGAGGACAAGGTATTTAGAGTACTCCGCCTAGCCTTCACAGGCACGGTAATGGGCTACTTCCCCGAGGTACTGCTAGTCAAAGCCATAAAGACCTACGAAGTGGCCTACCCCCACCTCTCAGAACGCTTGCTCAACTACGCCGCCTTCTACAGCGCGTATAAGATAGCAGAAGAGATAGCCCTGGGGAAGATAAGGACTGCTGAGGACTTGAAAATCCACAAATACACCTACTGCCTACGCCTAGGCTTCCAGAAATGCAAACCCTCAGACAAGCTAATCGCCGAAGTCGCCTCAGCCATATACAAGGTAGACAAGGCCACCCTCTCGAGGCTATTCGCAAAGGGAGTACTTCCAAAACTGGGATAGTTTTCCAGACCCTTCGTTGCCCCGTCCCTGGAAGACTCTCCACATATACTCTAGACCTGTTGTATTGATTAATGCCGCCTTTGCCAATCTGAAGTCCTTCCTGTCGCCCACTTCTAGCTTTTCATACACCTCGATACAAACTTCACCACAGCCTCTGCCACTTGTTTCACATGCATCTCCTCCTGGGGGGTGTGCCCCATCCCCTCCACTTCGACGATCTCCAGCGGGAAGTTGAAGCGGTCAGAGAGCCCGGCCAGTATGTCCACATGTGTCCTTGGCACCACGTCGTCGTTTGACCCCCTTATGTAGAGCACGGGGGGCATTCCGTTGCCGATGTACCTAGAGGGGGAGGTGAGCTCTAGCTTGTTGCCGAGGGCCATGAGCTCGTTTGCAAGACGTCTGAGGTAGGGGTTGTTCGACTGAGATATGTACTGTAGCTGTAGCCTCCTGTCCACCGGCGCGGCGACTGCGACGACGCATTTCACAAGCCCGGGGTTCTTAGCCGCCAGGAGGAGGGCCACCGTGCCCCCCATGCTGTGCCCAGCCGCGACGACCACCGGCAACTCCCTAACTCCCGCCTCGTAGCCGTCCTCCACTTCCCTAATCTGCGGCGCCACGACCTCTAGGCCTAAGCCGCGGAGAGGCTCGGCGAGCCACTGGACGTTGGCAGGCGAGCTCCTAAACCCGTGGAACACCAAAGCCTTACCCATGTGGAGCACTATTATGCCATTTTTAAAAGATTTAGAACTAAGCGCCCCTAGCCTCGCCGGCGTACGGTACGCGGCCTTTGCGCCCAACGGGGCCAAATATATAAAGTAGAGTGTAAGAGGGAACATGCGTCTCGAAGTTAAGATCAGCGGCTTGCCGCGGGATAAGAGGAACATCTTGGTTTTGGCGTGTCCTGAGCCGTCGCTTGCTGGGGTAGTGGCGGTGGAGTACCTCATTGACCAGCTCCAGATGGAGGAGATAGGCGCCATCAAGATCACGGAGATGCCGCCGGTCATCGCCGTGGTAAACGGCGCGGCGAAGTTGCCACACCGCATATTCTACTCTAGGCAGGCGGGCATCGTGGCCATTAGGCAACACGTCCCAATACCGCCGCAGCTGTACGCCGAGTTTATCCACAAGGTGTTAGACTGGGCCGAGGAGAACAAGGTAAAGCTCGTGGCGTGTCTCTCCGCCATGCCCGCCCTGGGCGAGAAGGAGAGCGACGCGGTGTACTTTGTCACAGAGGAGGGACTCGTGGAAAAGTTCAAGGAGTACGGCTTTGTCCCCATACGAGAGGCCACTGTGACTGGGCTAGAGGGGGCCTACCTAGACGCCGTCCTAGGCCGGAGCATAGACGGCGTACTCCTCATCGCAGAGTCCAAGCTCTTAACCGCCGTGAAGAGGCTCGTCGACAGCGGGAAAGTGGCCACCCACAGAGACGTAATAGCCATCTTAAACGACTTAGTAGGCCGGACGGGCCCCGACGTGGGAGCCGCACTCAAGCTGGTAAACGCCGTGGCAAAGCTGGCCGAGACACAGATAGACACCTCAAAACTACAAGAACACGCCTCAAAATACGCATTCCTAGTTGAGAAAAACATAGAGGCCCTCTTCAAGCCCATGGAAGCCGTGGCAACAACGGCAAGGCGAGAAGTGCCTCTAGTGTTTTAAAGTCGATTTTTACAAACATCCTCCACTGGCACCACCTCCACAGTTGGCTGTAGAGATTGAGTTCCCCGTAAAACGTCGCAATGACACAAACACTCAAATATTAACGAAGAGAGACACAACATGGTAAAGAGCTTATTAACTACATACGCCATTACCGGGGTCCTCCTCTTAACCTCAGTCTGGGTCGCCGCTGTCGATTTGTCGGGGCTGGTGGACGACGTCATTAACGCTACATCGCCACTTGAGAGGTTCCAGCCCAACTATGTCTTCTATGTCAACGGCTGTAAAGTGCTCGTGTTCATCACAGACTTCGACGAGAAAAACTCGCCGCTGACGGCGGGGAACATCACCGATTTACACATCTTAAGCAACAAGTCCTCAACCCCCCTCAACTCTACCCAAGCCGAGCGGCTGTTAGACGCCTTACTCAAGCGCCTGGGCCCGCCTAGTAAGGTCACCGTCGCCATGGCCCACCGACGAGTGGTCGTCGAAGACAATAGTTCAATTCCTGTTACTTTAGAGTGGCGCGACTTACTACACATCGCCGCCTCCACGGCTAGGGGGCTTAGGGAGGAGGCGGAGAGGGCCCTTGGCGAGGAGGTGCTTCTTGGGCTTAAAGACGTGCGGGAGGCTATACGCGCGGGGAGACAAGAGGTAGCTTATTTGGCGGACGTTGTCTGGCAAAACAAGGACGTAAGAGTCGTAATTACTCTAGACCTCTACCACACCTCACTTGACGTCGCAACGGCAGACCTCGCAAAGGCCGTGGAGCTCCTCAGAGGCGTTAGGGAGGAGGTGGGCCCCATCTACGACTTGGTGCGGGTTACTCTAAAATACGGCCCCTACCTCTTGCCGCGCGACGAGAAGTTTAGAGCGGCCCTGATAAACGCAACGCAGACCATTGAGAAAGAGCTAGGCACTGTGCGGGAGGTTCGGGACGTGTGCGGCCACCTTTTGGGCATAGAGGGCACTATGCACACATTTGCCCCACTGGCGACTGGCCCCCTCTACGTGGTCTTCCCGTTTCCCGGCGGCACTGTGCCGGATAGGGCCACTGCTGAGAGGCTGGTCCGCCGCTTTGTGGAACTGTCAGGTTTCTGCGAAAGCCCGCTGGTGGTGGAGTTTTGGCCAAAGACAGGGATAGATTTCCTCGTTCCAGAGTGTATACCGCGTACTTTGCTCTTCGCCATAGTCGCTGCCGTTGGGGCGGCCGTCGCAGTGGCCGTCGGCCTCCTTATGTTAAAGAGGCGGCTTGTGAGCTGAGGTTTTTGAAAATTTTTAAAGCGGTTGTTGTTGGGTTGCGATGAAGTGGAAGGAGCTTGTTCTTGTTAAAGACCACCCAATGAAACGGGTGTACATAGAGAAGGTCGTGGTAAACATAGGGGTGGGCACCGGCGGCGAGAGACTTGAGAAGGCGGCTAATTTGCTGAGGGAGCTAACGGGGGCGGAGCCCTCGCTGAGGAGGGCCAAGCGCTCGATTAAGGACTTTGGCATTAGGAAGGGGGAGCCCATCGGCGTGGCAGTTACGCTGAGGAGAGACAAGGCCGTGGAGTTCCTCATGCGCGCCCTCCAGGCCGTGGGCAATAGGATAAAGCGCAGCAGCTTCGACGAGAGGGGCAACGTGTGTTTTGGCATAAAGGAGCACATAATGTTGCCGGGCGTGAAGTACGACCCGGCCGTGGGCATATGGGGCATGGACGTGTGCGTCCGCCTGGCGAAGCCGGGGCTGAGGGTGCAGCTTAGAAGGCGGAGGAGGAGCAAGGTTGGGAAGGGGCAACTGGTGACTAGGGAGGAGGCGGTGGAGTTTTTCCAAAAGGTGCTGGGGGTCCAGGTCGACTAGTGGCTAAGTGGACTGCAGAGGAGCTGGTATCCTTCGTGGCCAAGGTCTTGTACGAAGTTGTTCAAAACGAGCTCACCCTGGACTACGCCTTTCAAAAAGTCAAGAGGCGTTGGAGGGCGCTGGAGAGCTTCAAGGTCTTCTACGACGCCTCCTTTGACGCAGTTAGGCACTATTACTTCTTGAGGTTCGCCGCGTCGAAGCTCTTTGGCTCAAGCGGTGCGAAGGCCGCGGCAAAGGCGTGGTTCTTGTACAGGGCAGACTCTCTGCTCTACAACAAAGAGCTAGTGGCCAGGTACAGGAAGCGGCTGCTCAAGAGGGCCTTGGCCAAGCCGGAGGACGTGGAGAAGGCCCTCGAAGAGCTGAGGGGCGACCCAGCGCGCTACCTCTCGGTGAAGTACAGCTACCACCCGGCGATAGTGGAGACGCTCCTCAGATACCTCCCCCTGGGCGAGGTGGAGAGGCTGTTGGAGGCGGGCAACACCACGTGGATGTGGCTGAGGATAAACACCTTCAAAGTGGACGTGGACAAGGGACTTAAGCTACTGGAGCAGGAGGCAGAGGTGGAACCCCACCCCCACATACCCTTCATGGTGCTTGTGAAAAAGGCCAGCAAGCCCATCCAGTACCTCTCAGCGGTTAAGACCTTCGCCGCGATCCCCCAGGACCTCGCCTCAGTCTACACAGTCCTCGCCCTTGACCCAAGGCCAGGGGACTCGGTGCTCGACCTAGCGGCGGCGCCTGGGATGAAGATAAGCCTAGCCACCCAAATCGCCGAGGGGAAGCTTAAGGTAGTTGCGGCAGACGTGTCCCGAAAGAGGGTGGCCAGAATGAGGCACCTACTAAAGGCGCTAGGGGCCTACCAGTACGTAGACGTGGTACACGCAGACTCTAGAAAGCTCGCCGCCAGGCGGTTCGACAAGGCGCTTCTAGACGCGCCGTGCACCTCCAGCGGCGCCTTCACCAAAGACCCCGGCGTGAAGATATACCCAAGGGTAGAGAGGGCCCGCCAATACTCCCAGCTACAGCTCCAACTGCTCACGCGCGCACTACAGCTGGCAGAGGAGGTGGTATACGCCGTCTGCTCCATTCTGCCAGAGGAGGGGGAAGAGGTGGTGTCCAAGGCCGGCGCCAGAGCAGAGAAGCCGCTGGCCGAGCTAGCCCCATCCTACTGGGGGGACATAGGCGGCAGAACCTTCCCCCACATCCACAGAAGCGAGGCATTCTTCATCTCGCGGCTCAGGCCGTGACCACGGAGGCCCCCAGGTACCTCAGATAGGCCTCCACCTCTTCGTACACGTCGTCGAAGACAAAGGCCAAGTGGTTCCCGAGCCCCGCCTTGTAGACCGCGGCGGGGGACCCCTTGGTCACTCTCACCGCTATCTGCGTCGCACACGCCTCTACCCTCTCCGCCTCGGCGGTGATGCCCCCAAGGAGGAGGGCCCGCCTCAAGTCGCGGGACACTCTGAGCAGAGTCACCGGCCTCCCCGGCTCCACCTCTGCCCTAATCGCGGCGGGGGCCTTGGTGGCTAGGCGGGGGACAATGGAGTAGGCCTTGGCCATGGACGGGGGCAAGCCGTCGTGCGTAAGGAGGAGGAGCTCGCCCCGCGCCGCGTTGACGTTGCTAATCCACGCCGGCTTCCCAGAAATCCGCCGCAGGACGACCGCAGAGTAGAGCGCCCTGAGGTCGCCCTCACACGTGGCGGTGACCCCCCAGTCGTTCAACACGGCGAGGGAGATGCACGGAGTCCACCCCCGCTCCTCGACCCTGGGGAAGTTGAAGCACCAGCACCCCAGCGTAAGCCCGTCCACCCCCCGCGCCGCCTCACGCAGGGCCTTGGCGTAGGCCAGCACCCGCTCCAGCTCGCCGGGCCCGTACGCGCTCTCCCGCGCCGACTCCACCAAGCGCCGCGCCTCCTCGGCCGCCTGCATGGAGAGGGAGCGGCGGTACACCTCCCCCTCGTCTACGCGCACGTCGGGCTTCCCCGCCAAGTCCGACGCCACGAGCCAGGGGTTAGGCTCCCCCACCAGCATGAGCCGCGGCGGCTTGTCCAACAGGCGCGCCACTTCCACAAGCCTACGCACCCGCTCTGCCGGGGGCTCCGCGCCCGGCCCCTCGAGCGCCACAACCTCCGCAAAGGCGCCCCGCTCTCTGAGAGCCGCCGCGGCCTCTAGGGCAGAGGGGAGGGAGTTGTAGTGAGGCCACGCCAAAAGCACGTTGAACCGCCCCGCCTGGCTCAAGATCTCAGGCTCGGCGCCCCCAGTCAAAACCACGATAAAGACCACCTCCTCCACCCTGGGGAGAAGGCCCTCGTAAAGCCTCAGATACTCCTCCCGAATCTCGGCACCCACATTCGGCGCCGCGGCCACTCTAACAACCACAGACAAGAAGCGAAGCAACTACTTAAACCTTCCCCCCGCGAGAAAACTATCAACGAAAACTATTTCGACAACTTCTAAAGTAAAAAAAATACTGGCAAAAAGATGCTACCATGCGCGGAAGGATCAAATGGGTGGCGGTGCTTGTAGTATTGTTAGTGATGGTCGCCTTCTTAGGCCTCAGAGACTACTACAGCACGGCGCCAGGGGTCACAGAAACATCAACCGCAGATGCACAAGCTCAACAAGCCGCGCAGAGTCAGACGACAGGCAGAATATACGTCGAGCAAGCCGGTGAGAGTTTGGCGACCGCTACCGCGCCTGGTGGAAGAAAAGGTAATGCCACCCTGACGCTCTACATAGAGGACGACGCCGGACCCCTCGATGGCCTCGTCTTCATCCTCCCCGCGGCGCCTGAAGACGACTCTCTGCCAGACAAGCTGGAACCGGTGGCGGTGGCGAAAGGGCGTGCAGAGGCGCCCAGCCACGTGGAGAGGCTCCTTGAGAAGTGGAACGCAGACAAATACCCCAAGGTGGGCATAACGGTGGTGGTAGTAAACGGCACAGACATAGCCACGGCACCTGCGGAGGTGGACTTAAAAGCCTACAAAAAGGCCAAGGAAAGAGGAGAGAAATACGAAGTAAAGGCCAAAGTAAGGGGCAAAGTGAAGCGAGATAGAGGAGACAGGGGAATGCACTTTGCCGCATGCCCAGAGGCCGTCATGGTGAAAGAGGACGAATACCAAACCGACTTTATGCCAACGCCACTATTCCGAGTCAGAAACCTAGCTGGAGTCTATGGAATGTTTCAGATAGGACTGGCAGTAAACTATGAGAAGAGGTTTTCCTACGGACTCGCAATTCAAGAGGATATAAAAGACTTATTCAATGTCGGCGTTAAGATAGAGGGCTTATCATACGCGCTTGGCGCGATGTATTGGGGCAATAAGTTTACTGGCATTCCGGTCTCAGGCGGTAAAATGATCTACATTTTGACAAAGGGGAAGTATGAGGTGTATAGGATTGACTACTACGCGGGAGATGTCCGCGGATGCCTCATTATAGACCAGGACTGGCTCTACAGAGTCTACCCCACGGCAGTACAAACCTCTGGTAATGAGATAATAATGGGCGACGCCTACATGACAGATGCAGATATTCAGATACCAGGGACGACGACAATCTTTTACAAGAGATACACTGGCACTGGTTCGCCTAATGATAGCCCCATCTATGAAATACAGGTACCCCATCTGGCTGGATGGTTCTATCAGGAGTGCCCTGGTATGTTAGACCGTGTTGAGGTCGGCGCGGGTGTTGACTTGGGTAAGCTGATATTGCGGAAGGCGGCTCAAGCTGGGAAAGTGGTTGCCGAGAGGTTTGCCAAAGTCATTGAACTCGTCGGCGTTGATGTTGCCTGGACTTCTGGAACTAACTTTTTTGTAGTGTTGGGCGGGTTGCGGTTTGACGCCCCCTCTGGCAAGCAGTTTGACTTGTACTTCTATACTACGCAGTACAAGGTGGAGATTCCTTGGTGCGGCCAAGTAGATCTGCCGTTTCTCTACGCGGAGTTTAGGTAGTCTAACGTACCCTTTTTTTAGCTACCCTTTTTTCAGCCTCTCTATGCCTGGGGGCGCGACGCCTCTGCGTTGGACTAGTGCTACTTCGCCGCTGTGGGGTAGGCCTATGACGGCCACCTGCCCGTAGAGGCCTCCTAGGTCGTATACGTCGCCTGGCTTTGCCCCTGGCACTGGGATTAGCCTCACACCTAGGGTCTTGTCGAGGTGGACTGCTAGGGCCATGACGTCTGCTATCAGTGCGGCTACGGTGTCTCGCGGGGTTTCGGCGGGTATTCCCACCATGTCCACGCCGGTGTTGCACACCGCCGCCATGGCCTTGAGGAGGTCGAAGGTTATGTGCCCCTCGGCCGCGGCCTTTGACATGACGGCGTCTTCGCTCACTGGGATAAAGGCGCCGGATAGGCCTCCCACGGTGGAGGTGGCCATGGCGCCCCCCTTCTTGACCGCGTCTACGAAGAGTGCTAGGGCGAAAACCGTGCCGGGGGACCCGACCCGGGGGAGGCCCATGGCCTCGAGGATGGCGGCCACGGAGTCTCCCACCTTGGGGGAGGGTGCGACGCTTAGGTCCACGGCCCCGAACTCTACCCCCAGCTCCTTGGCCACCTCTCTGCCCACCAGCTCCCCGAGGCGCGTTATCTTGAAGGCGGCCCTCTTGATGGCGTCGTGGAGCGTGCGCACGTCTGCGTTTGGCATATTCCGCACCACCGCCTCGATGACCCCCGGCCCGCTCACCGCTATGTTCACCACCGCGTCTGGGAGGCCGAGGCCGTGGTAGGCAAGCGGCATGAAGGGGACGTCCTCGGGGGCGTTGGCGGCGACGGCGAATCTCGCGGCGGCGTGGGGCTTTAGGCTGAGCACCACGTCGGCCGAGGCCCTCACAGCGTCTAAGTTCACCCCAGTGTAGGTGGAGGCCACGTTGAGAAACCCCGCCAGCCTAGTGGTGGAGTTGAGGACATCCGGAAGCGCCTCGATGAGGGCCCTGTCGCCCCTGGAGGCGCCGGCGTGTATAAATCCCGAGAAGCCGCCCACCATGTCCACGCCGTATTTCACTGCCAGCTCCTCGAGGCGCCGGGCGGCCTCCAGAGCCGCCTCGGCCTTCCCCGAGGGCTCTAGGAGGATGGACATGGGCGACACCGCCAGCCTCACGGTCACAATCCTGACGCCC
Source organism: Pyrobaculum calidifontis JCM 11548 (assembly GCF_000015805.1). Lineage (NCBI taxonomy): Archaea > Thermoproteati > Thermoproteota > Thermoprotei > Thermoproteales > Thermoproteaceae > Pyrobaculum > Pyrobaculum calidifontis. The sequence goes on from NC_009073.1 coordinate 1,862,162, forward strand.
AGCCTAGAGGCCACCTTCTCCACGGCCGGCCTAAGCCTCTTCAAGTAGGGCAGGAGGACCTCCTCCAGCGCGTCGGCCAGCTCCGCGGCGCTGGGCCTGGCGGCTGGGACCGTGTTTACGCTGAGGGTGACCGCGCGTATGTCCAACTCTCTGAAGAGCACCATCTCGAGGACTTCGCCTATCTCCGAGGGGTCGAACCTCATATCCTCTGCATGTAGCGAAACACGTCGATGTGGTGTACCGCCACCATGACGCCCAGCCGCCTCCCCTCCTCCTCCAGCTCTCTCCTAAGCGCGGCGATGTCCACATCCGCCTTAGACACGTCGACGATCATGACCATGGAGAATATGTCCTTTACAACGGTTTGAGATATGTCCACGATGTTCGCGTTGTGCTTGGCCAGCACGGAGGCTATGCCGGCCACTATGCCCACTCTGTCTGCGCCGAGGACGCTCACTACCACGTAGTCGCCCATGGCTAAAAGTCGCCCGTATTTAAAATGTGCTCAAGAGAGGTTTCAAAACTTGGCGAAGGCATCTATTTATGGATGGGCGAATTTTCTCATATGAAAATCGCCGTGTTGGTAAAGACGGCGCTGGACACAGGCCAGCTCAGGGTGAGAGACACCGTCGTAGTGGAGGAGACGCCGCTTAAGATAAGCGACATTGACAGAAACGCGGTTGAGGAGGCGGTGAAGCTCAAGGGGCAGGGCCAGGCCTACGGGGTCACGGTGTTGAAGTGGGGGCCGCTACAGAAGAGAGTGCAGGAGGCTGAGAACGTCCTAAGAGAGGCCTTGGCCATGGGCCTCGACGAGGCGTACCTAGTGGCAGACGAGGCCCTCCTCAACGCCAGCCACGTGGCCACGGCCAAGGCGATAGCCGCCGTGGTGAAAAAGGTTGGGGCAGACCTCGTGTTGGCGGGCGAGGCCACCGTTGACAACTACACTGGGCAAATCCCCGCGAGAGTGGCGGCGGAGCTGGGGTGGCCGGTGATCACATACGCCAGAGAGCTTAAGGTGGAGGGCGGCAAAGTGGTGGCCAAGAGGGACTTAGAAGACCGGGTGGAGGTGGTGGAGGCGCCCCTCCCCGCGGTGGTCTCTGTGACTAGGGAGATAAACCAGCCCAGGATACCCACGCTTCTAGCCATTAGGGCGGCCATGAAGAAGCCTGTGCACAAGCTGACGCTCGGCGACTTGGGTATTTCCCTAGACGTGAAGGCCAAGGCGTCGTACAAGCCCGTGGTAATTCAGCGCAAGAAGGTCATCATCAAGGACGGCACGCCCGAGGAAAAGGCGGAGAAGCTTATACAGTACCTGAGGCAGGAGGGGGTGGTATGAAGGCGCTAGTCGTTTTCCCGAACAAGGAGTTGCTCTACGCTGCCTCTACGCTGGGCGAGGTGGGCGCCCTAGTCTTCAGCGACGCGGAGGCGGCCGCAGTGTCTGGAAAGGCAAGCAAGGTGTACGTGGCCGCTGTGGACCCACGCGTGCCAGAGCTTGTGGCCGAGGCGGCGGCGAAGGCGGCGGGCGGCTACGACGTAGTGCTGTTGCCCTCCACCAAGAACGCCAAGACCGTGGGCGGCCTGTTGGCCCAGCGGCTGGGGGCCGAGTTTTTGACCGACGTCCTGTCGCTGAAGGCGGAGGGGGGCGTGGTGAAGGCTGAGCGCTACGTGTTTGGAAACAAGGCGGTGGCCGCCGTAGAGTCGCCGACGCCGGTGGTTGTGTCAATAGCGCCGGGCAGATTCCAAGGCGAGCCGCCAGCCGTGCAGAGCTCCGTGGAGAAGATACAGGTAGACGCAGCGCCGAAGACGAGGGTTGTGGCAGTGGAGGAGAAGGCAAAGGGCGCCGTGAGGCTTGAGGAGGCCGAAATCATAGTATCCGTGGGAAGGGGCTTTAAGAAGAAGGAAGATATACAAATGGCCTTTGAGCTTGCCAAGATACTCGGCGGCCAAGTGGGCTGTTCACGCCCAATAGCGGCCGACCTCAAGTGGCTGCCAGAAGAGCACTGGGTCGGCCTCTCTGGGAAGAAGGTTAAGCCGAAGCTCTACCTAGCGATAGGCATATCTGGCCAGCCCCAGCACATCGCCGGCATTTTAGACAGCAGGATTATAGCCGCCATAAACAGCGACCCCGCGGCCCCCATCTTCCAATACGCCGACTACGGAGTGGTAGAAGACCTCTACAAAATCGTGCCGATACTTATAAACAAGCTGTCTAAGCTAAAATCGGCCTAAATCAAAACCTGCAATTTTACCTCCTCCTCCCTCGCCCCGTTTTTGTCTATTACCACTAGGTCTATCCCGCCGCCTGAGACTGGGTCCCGCTCCAGCGCCGCCTTGAGTGCTTGGACGGCGAGCTTCTTTGCGTCTTGGAGCGACATGTCTGGCTTATACGAGGCGTCTATTATGGCAATCGCGAGCTTCGCCCCGGTGCCCAACGCCGCGTAGTTGTCCTCGATGAGGCTGCCCAGGGGGTCCATGACGATGAGGTGGGGCCCCTCGTCGTCTATGCCGCCGACGAGCACCTCGGCGAAGAACGGCATAAACCGCCTAGAGAACATCACCACAGACAGCAACTTGGCCATGGCATGCACCGAGGGCTTCCTCTTCATCTCAAGCTCATACGCCTTTGCGTTTAATTTGAGGATCTTGGCCAGCGTCTGCATGTCGGCGATGATGCCCGCCGACGCTATGGCCAGCCTGTCGTTTACAATGAACACCTTCTTCCCCGCCGTGCTAAGCGTATAGAATCCGTAGGAGACCCTTTTCTCCGCGGCGAGCACTACGCCCTCCTTAGTCTTTATGCCCACCGCTGTGGCGCCTATAGACACCTCCTCTCCCATGGCCTACGCCACGTGCCCCATTTTTAAATATATCGCGGCACAACATTTTTGACCCACGGCAATACTGGAGGCGTGATTCGCATTGACGGATCGTACGGGGAGGGAGGCGGCCAAATTCTCCGGACTGCCATTGCACTGTCGGCACTTTTGGGAGTCCCGGTTGAGGTCTTCAATATTAGGGCGAAGCGGGCCAACCCAGGCCTACAGCCCCAGCACCTCACCGGCGTAAACGCCGCGGCTCTGTTGACAGACGCCGAGCTGGAGGGGGCGGCCAAGGGGTCCACTAGGCTGGTGTTTAAGCCCAAGACTATTAAGTGCGGCGGCTTTCAGATCGACATCGGCACGGCGGGTAGCATCTCGCTGGTTATTCAGACGTTGACTCCCATTGCCCTCTTCGCACCGTGCCCCGTGAGGCTGAGCATCACGGGGGGCACCGACGTGGCGTGGGCGCCGCCCATAGACTACATGAGGTTCGTCTTTGCGCCAGTGGTGGGGAGATTTGGCGGCCGGGTTAAGATCGAGGTGTTGAGGCGGGGGCACTACCCCAAGGGCGGCGGGCGCGTGGAGGTGGAGGTGGCGCCCGTGGACGTGCTAAAGCCCGTCGACGCGGTGGACTTTGGGAAAGTGTTGAAGATCCGCGGTATTTCGCATGCCGTCAATCTCCCGGCCCACGTGGCGGAGAGGCAGGCAAGGGCCGCGGCCGAGGCCTTGGCCAAGGAGGGGTACGCCGCCGACATCTCCACCGAGGTGAGAAACGACGGGCTGGGCCCCGGCTCTGGGGTCGTCCTGTGGGCCGAGTCAGACGTGGGCAACGTGGTGGGGGGAGACGCCCTGGGCGAGAGGGGGAAGCCCGCGGAGGCCGTGGGGAGGGAGGCCGCCGAGAAGTTGCTCACGGCGCTTAAGTCGGGCGCCTCTGTGGACTCCCACATGGCCGACATGGCCGTGGTGTATATGGCCCTCGCAGAGGGCGTCAGCCGCATCACTACGCCGGAGCTCACCCTGCACCTCCAGACGAATATGTACATAGTGGAGCGCTTTCTCCCAGTCAAGTTTAGAGTGGAGAAGCTTGGCCAACGCCACTTGATCGAGGTCAACGGCGTGGGCCGCCGGCGCTAGGCCCTCCTCCGAATCTCCCGCAGCTTCTCCAAGGCCAGCGGGACGTAGTACTTGTTCAACACGTAGTCCACCACCTCCCTTGTTCCGTGGCAGTTTAGCGTAGAGATGTGGGCCACTGGGTTGAACAACTCCCTGGCCTTCTCTAGCTCCTCCTGCGTGGCTATGTCCACCTTGTTTACCACAGCGACTGTGGGGGCCTCAAAGCTCGTCTTAATCTCGTCGTAGAGCCTCTTCTGCATTTCTAAGCTGTAGCCGCTGTGGGGGGTGGGGTCCACGAGGAAGAGGATCACGTTGGCCAAGTGGCGCAGGGCGAGCACGGCCTGCCGCTCAATGGCGTTGCGCTCGGCCAGCGGCCTGTCTAAGAGGCCCGGCGTGTCGACAATCTGGACCTTGTCCCCCTTTAGGATGATGTGGCCCAGGTGGATCTGCTTAGTTGTGAAGGGGTACTCAGCCACCTCGGGCTCCGCGGTGGACACGCACCTCACGAAGCTACTCTTCCCCACGTTGGGCGCCCCCGCGACGGCGATTGTGAAGAGCGTGGGGTCCACCGACGGTAGCTTTCTAAGGTAGATCACGACTTCTCTGAGCTTGTCGAGCTCCGGCGCCAAGTCCCTCAGTAGGTCTATAACTCTGGCTTGGTACATCTTCCTCGCCTTGTAGAGCTGGCTCTTGTCCGCCGCCGTCCTCACGGCCGTGATAGCCTCCTTGGCTATGGCTTTTATGGCGATGTGGGCGTTGCCCACCTTAGCCACCGCGTGTTTATACACCTGCGCGCCGTATACCACGTCTATGAGCTCTCTGTAGAAGGGGTGCAACTTGTCGAGAAAGGGCATTCTAAGCGCCATGTCCCTAAGAGTCGAGGCGAGAAGCTTGCCCGAGGTCACTATCCGCCTAATCTCCAGCCTCTTCTGTTTCACAAAGGCGGGCTCAGCCGTGGAGCCCCTAGCCTCCTCTCGGGCATAGGCGGTGAGAAACATAGAGATGAGCTCGTCGGCGGTGTATATGTAGGGCAACTTGGCCTTATCCACGACCTCGAAAGACACGAGGCGGATTGGGCACCGCTATATAAACGTATTTAAAAGCCCTTTCCATGCGGTGAACTTCGGTAAGAAGATGTGTCTCAACTACCTCGACCCCGGCGTTCCAAATCCCTTGACCGCTACTTTACGCCCTCCCTTATAGGCTGGCATGTGTTATCACTCTATCTTACGCCTAACAGCCCTAGATTGGCGTTGGTAAGGTAGATGTATAGTACGCCGTTTTTGTCGTACTTTACCTCAATTCCCCTGTCCAATGGCTTGCGAACTTCAACACTTCTACTCTTTGTTTAAACGTCGTTGGGGTTTATTGCCGAAGTCGCTTTGCTGCGGCCGTGTACCACACCACGAATACTACCGTGGCGATTATGATGAGAGGCGCCGTGGTCAAGAGGTAGTACGAATACCCCATTAAGCTTATAAGGACGCCGGCAATCAGCGGAGCGGGGATCGAGGTTAAAGACTGGAGCGCCTCTATCGACGAGAATACAGTGAGAGTCTCTGCATCGCCCTTGGAGAAACCTCTTACAAATTTCTGAAAATTCGGGATGTAAAGCGACGGCGATAGACTAAAGGCTAGTATGGCAACTCCAACAAGCGCGATTTTACCAACGTCGCTAGGCGCGTAGTATCCAAGCGAAAGAGACAAGTACCCCAAAGCTATAACGACGCTGGACAGCGCTATGAAGTGCACAGGCTTGTTCACCCTATCCGCCACCGCGCCCATAATGGGCGCGAGAATTAGAAACCCAGCTTCAATTGCCGCAGTTGCTATGCCAGCGGGCAGAGGGCCCCCGAGAAGGTCCCAGAGGACGATCACCGAGTACACCGCCACGCCAGTTTCAAAGAAGGAGGTAACAACATCGTAGACAATTACGGGGTTAGAGACTATGGCCCGCAGTCTGCGGAGAGAGTCTCTTAAGCTACCAGCGACTTCTCCGGGACAACAATGTTGACCAGGGATCTATTGAACGGCCTTAAACCCATATACAAGCCCGCAAACAGCGCCACAAATACGACGAGTTCAAGCGTCCCCCTAACGACAGTGAACAACGGAAAGAGGACGGCCATGAGCACCGTCATGAGGGGCATCAGCAGGAACGACCTTGGCCCCGCCCTCAGAGACAGCGCAGTAGCCAGAGCCACGACAACAAACGTCACCGCTTTCTCAAGCGAGTACGCCACCCCAATGACCTCTTCGCCAACTCCCCTCTCCCTCAACAACGCCGGCAAAAAACTAGAGAAGCCCTTGTAACTATAAAGTCATAAGAGCCATGTACATGAGGAGGGCTACTACCACGCCCACTGCCACCAAAGGGAATTATGAACGTATTTAAAAAGCCAGTAGTCTATGCCGTGGTCATAGCCCTGTTGACCGACTTCGGGACCAAGGACTACTTCGTGGCGGCGATGAAGGGGGTCATCCTCTCCATAAACCCCAACGCCGTGGTAGTAGACATAACCCACGAGGTGCCGCCGCAGGACGTGTGGACGGGGGCCTTCGTGCTCAAGTCCGTGTACAAGTGGTTTCCCCGAGGCACAATCTTCGTGGCAGTGGTGGACCCAGGCGTGGGAACCGAGAGGGCGCCCCTCCTGCTCCAGACAAGGAACTACTTCTTCGTAGGCCCAGACAACGGCGTACTCTCCCTAGCCGCCCAAGAGGACGGGGTAGTGGCGGCGTACCGCATTGAGGCGAGGCTCCCCAGGGTCTCTAGGACCTTCCACGGACGGGACGTGTTTGCCCCAGCGGCGGCCTACCTGTCGCTGGGCATTAGCCCCTCCATGCTGGGAGCGCCCATGGGCCAATGGAAGAGGCTAGAGGCGCCCCGCGCAGAGTACAGAGAAGGCGCGCTTTACGCCCACACGATCTACGTGGACAGATTTGGCAACGTCTACACCTCGGCCACCGAGGAGGACGTCAGACAGCTGGCGTCCCCCGGCGACGTCCTCTGCGTAGAGGGGCCGGCCACGATCAGGGCTCGGTACGTGGAGGCCTACGGCTACGCCTCGCCCGGGGAGACGGTGGCCCTGATAAACAGCGAGGGGTACCTAGAGCTGGCCATCTCCATGGGAAACGCCGCGGCCACCTACGGCCTAAAGCCGGGGCAAGCGATAAAAATACGGAGGTGTTGACGCACGTGATGACCTAGCGCCGCCGCACTGAGACGTGAGGACGGCCATCCTATCTGACCTTTGAAAACGCCCAGTAGTCCTTAGACAAGTTGTAGAGGTCGTAGGTGTAGGCTCCAGACCCGTGGTGGGCCACTGGCGTACGTGGAGTATTCATTGAAGCCCAGGCGGGCCTCTCTGCCCCAGAGAAAAGCTCTGTCGAGTTTAAATGTTTTCCAGCTAACAGTACCGAGTGCGGGAAGGGTAAAGAGAAGCCCCCTCCCAGCACGCCGGTTTCCCGGGCCCTCGCGGAGCCCAGTACTCCCGAGCGCGGCGCCGGCCTTAACTTCCGGGTTCTGATGAGACCGGGTGTAGCACCGGCGCCTATGGCCGGGTTAGGGGCAGTACCCCTAATTGCTCTAGTTTATAAACTTTTCTGGCCGGGGGTGGTGCTCGGCGTCGTCGCGGTCTGCCTTTTCAGTGTTCCACAGACGTTGTCGTAGAGTTCGCCTAGGTGTTCTGAGAACGGCTGTAGGAGGGCGCAGATGAGGTGGGCCGCCGTCTTGTCGTCTGGTATGTCCGTTAAAAGGCCCTCTGGGTCTGGCCCGTTGTACTGGTAGCGGTGTAGTTGGAGGGCTATGGCCGTGTTTTTCACCACCTCAACGCCGGCGAATTTGGCCAACTCGGCGGCGATCTTGAACATGACAGAGGTGGGGGCTAGGGCTATTACCACGTCCACATCCTCCACCTCCTCTTCCCCTGCCCTTATCTTGCGGGAGCCGGGGTAGATGGGCTTTAGCTTGTCTCTGTGCTCGGCGGCTAAGGCGCCTAGGTAGGCCTTCCACGCCTGAAAGGCCTTGCCGGCGGCGTTGCGGACGAGACCATCTTCCAAAAACTCTAGAGAAAGCCTAGCCTCCACGAGGGCCTCCCTGAGCCTGGCCTGTCTATAGGACTCAATGTCTTTCCAGGTCTTGGTAGGAAACACGTAGTGTTGCGCGGCAGGGGAATATAACTTTTCAGCGGGGCTTGGCTGTTGGCTATGGCGCGTTGGCTACTTTTACCGTGTCTATGAACTGGACTTTCATTTCTACGTTCCACGCCGTGGAGGGGGCTCCCCTTTGTATGGAGAACTTTCCTTCGGCCGCCAATACGCCGTCGCAGTACACATAGACGTAGTAGTCTGTGGCGGGGGCTTGGCTGATTGAGACGGAGCCGTCGGAGTCTGTTGGGGAGAAGATGTACAGCCACCTGCCCCTCGTCGCGGCGTCTACCACCTTGGCCACACAGCCGGCCACGGGCTTCCCCGCGCCGTCTCTGATGGCTACTGTCACTGGGTATACCCACGTCCGGATTCCCCACTGGGGTGACCCCAGCTCGATCGTGTCGCGGGTTACCGCGCTGTCGTAGATCCACACGACGTTGCCCCCGAGGACTTCGTACAGCGAGGCGAATCCCCAGGCCACGCGGAGCGTGTAGCCGGGGCCCCAGGGCAGTGGGTAGAGCAGGCGCCCCGAGGTTATGTAGGAGAGGCCCACCACCGCGCCTCTTCCATCGTACACGACTGCGGTGCCTTCGGAGAGGGGCCTGCCGTTCCAGTCGAGCACCATGGCCCAAGTCGCCGATGCGAGGAGGAGGACGGCGGCGAGGAGCCTCACGCCTTTCTTTGCGCGTGTATTTAAATTCATGACGCTTGAGTCGTGTGAGAGTGGTGCTCTTCGGCGGGCTTGGCTTTATAGGTGCCAATGTGGTTGAGGCGTTGGCCGGCGAGGAGCTCTACGTGGCGCACCGCCCCTCTTCTCCGTCTAAGAGGCCTCTCATTGCCCAGTTCGTCTCTCGATACGCCCAGCTCGTGGAGTACAGAGACCCAGCCGCCGTGATTGAGCGCGTGAGGCCCGACGTTGTGGTAAACTTGGTGGGGGAGTACTTCGGTGGGGTTGAAGAGCTTAGGGAGGCGAACGCGGAGTTTCCCAAGAGGCTGTGCGACGCCGCGAGGCGCGTGGGGTGGAGGGGGAAGGTGGTCCACTTCTCCGCGGCCACCGTGAGGGGGCCCGTGGGGGAGGTCATTGAGGAGGAGAGGCCCCACCTCTCTGGGATACGCCCAGTATCCCCCTTTGACCAGTTCAAGGCGGAGGGGGAGGCCGTGGTGGCCAACTGCTTCGACGACTGGGTCATTGTCAGGCCTACGCTGGTCTACGGGAGGTTCAACGACCACCCAGAGTGGGTCACTTTGACGAGGCTGGTCTCCAGAGGCATTGCGCCTGCCATATCGGCGGGGGTGTCCTCTATCTCTGCCAGAGAGTTGGCCAAGGCGGTCAAGCGCTCTCTCCACTTGTCGAGGGAGTACTTCTTTGCCACGGAGTGTCAGCCGAGGCCCCTCGCCGAGTTTGTAGACGCCATTGCCACGGCCCTGGGGAAGAGGGCTGTGAAAATCCCGGTGCCGGCCGCCCTCCTAAAGGTCGCCGCGCCAAGGGAGCTGAGGCCCCACCTGCCCTTCCTCGGCAAGAGGTTCAGTTGCGAGAAGATGAGGAGTCTCCTGGGCTTTGTCCCCGCGCCGGACTTCCAGCGGGAGGTGGCTGAAATGGTGCACTACATCGTGGGCGGGGGCCCCGGTGGGACATGATCGAGGTGGTGGCGTTTTTGCCCGTGGAATTCGGCGTGTGTAGGACATGCGACGAGATTGCCAACGTGTTCAAGATTAGGCTTAGGGAGTCGTTGGAGTTGCCGGACGACGCGGCGAGGCTTCTAGCGGCCTTGGCCAAGCTGGGCCCCGTCCCCGTGAGGGTCACGGCGCCGACCACGTTGAGGGGGCTTTGGCTAATGGTGAAGTACCGCACCGGCAAAATTCCGCTGGTCATCGTCAACGGCAGGTTAATTCACAGCGGGCCCGTGGACGACGTGGAGGGGCTAGTTGAGCGGATAGCGGCGGCGCTACGTGGCCCCTAGCAGAGACCTCAGCCTGCAGACTGTGCACACCTCCCCGCTGGTGGGCTCGCCGCAGATTTTGCACTTCTTCACCGGCTCCTCTTCGGCCGGGCGGAACTTCGTGTTGAAGTCCACGACGCCGCGCATGAGCTTGAGGTCGAAGTCTGGGTCCCTCCTCCTGGCGGCCCGTAGCATCTCTACCACCTCGGCGTGCGCCGCGCCGCAGAGGCCGTATTCGCAACACACCTCGTTGACGGGGAGGCCCTTCGACTTGCAGTACGCCTCGTTTTCCTCCGGCCTTGCAAATATGAGGGGCCTAATCTTGGTGAGAAGCAGGCCCCGGCCCTCTACCTTGGGCAAAATTTTGAAGTTCCACTGGTGGTTCTGCCCGGCCAAGTTCTTGAAGTAGTAGGCCAAGAAGTCGTACATGTGGTGGCCCGTGGCCACCTTGGTGGCGCCGAGCTCCCTGGGCACCTTGTTCATTATGTAGCGCTTCACTGCGCCGCACACTGAGCATATCGGCCTCCCGCTGGCCTTAGAGGCGGCGAGTATGTCCAAGTAGTCCTTGGCGTAGGCCACGTGGAGCTCGACGCCCAGGGCCTCCGCCTGCCTCTTCACGATCTCCTCCAGCTTGGGGGAGTAGCCAAAGCCGAGGTTTATGTGGAGGGCCTTCACCTCGGCGTCTACTCTATACTCCTCGACGTACTCCCTTAGAAGCGACAACGCGGCGCAGCTGTCCTTCCCGCCCGACACCGCAACGTAGATCACGTCCCCCATTTCCACAAGCCTATACCGGCGGATAGTCTCAAAGACCCGCCGCCGGTACGACCCCAAGTCAACCCCCTGCTTAGTCACAGCGATGCGGATTTGCACAAGCACGGGGCCGTCTTCGATAAAAATACTTTGCTCACTTATCTACTATGGACCCTGGCATCCGCAGGGGGCTTTGGGGCAGCGTCGTGGCGGCCGTTTTGATAGAGGCCGTGTTGATCCTCTCCCAGGCCTACGGCATTTTCCACGCCGCGCCTCTGGCCCTCATGTCGGCGCTTGTGGCCGTGGCGGTGTACGTCTACTTCAACTTCACCAAGGCGCTGAGGAGCGCCGCCTTTACGGCTCTCGGCCCCCCGGTGATAGGCACAGCCGCAGTGGGAGTGGCGCTTATGTGGACCGGCGCCGGCGTGGGGGCGGCCCTAGTGGCCTTGGCGTACCTCGGGGAGCCTGTGATGGGCTACTTCGTGTACAAGAGGCTGAGGGAAATAAACGCCGCGTGGGCAACGCTCTTCCTCGCCTCAGCAGCCGCCTACGCCTACACCTTGCCCACGGTGCTCCTCGGCTACTGGCAGATACCCGCGGCCGCCGACGCGATAAAGCTCGCCGCCCTCATCTACTTCCTCAGGCGCTAGGGCCTCGCCGCCTGTAGTTGTCTAACCTTTTCTATGTGCTTTGCGAGAGCCTCGGCGCTTGGCTCCACGTCTGGCAGAGCTCCCCGCAGGTATTCGTCGTATGCGGCTAGGTCTAGGAGGCCGTGGCCCGACATGTTGAAGAGTATTGTGATTGGCCTCCCCTCCCTCTTCGCGGCTAGGGCAAGCTCCACGGCGGCCTTCACCGCGTGGGCAGACTCAGGCGCGGGAACCACGCCCTCGGTTCTGGCGAAGAGCACCGCCGCCTCGAAGACCTCCCTCTGGCCGTACGCCACGGCGCCTACCTCCCCCTCTGCCACCAGGAGGGAGAGCGTTGGGGCACACCCGTGGTATCTAAGGCCCCCGGCGTGTATGGGAGGCGGCTTGTAGTCGTGGCCTATGGTGAACATCTTGATCAACGGGGTCAAGCCCGCCGTGTCGCCGAAGTCGTAGAGGTACTCCCCCTTGGTCAACGTGGGCACGGCCTTGGGCTCCACGGCGAGGAACTTCACATCCTTCTCCGCCTTGCCCACCTTCTTCTCGTAGTAGAAAGGCCAGAAGAGGCCGGAGAAGGAGCTCCCACCGCCGCAGGCCCCCACCACGTAGTCCGGGTAGTCGTCGAACTGCCTAATCTGCTCCAGGGCCTCGAGGCCTATCACCGTCTGGTGTATCAGGACGTGGTTTAAGACGGAGCCTAGGACGTACTTTGCGCCGTTTTTGACCGCATCCTCCACGGCCTCGGATATGGCTATGCCCAGAGACCCTGGGTGGTTGGGGTCCTCTGAGAGGAACCTACGGCCGGCCTCGGTCCTGTCGCTGGGGCTCGGCACCACCTCGGCCCCCCAGAGCTCCATCAACACCCGCCTATACGGCTTCTGCAAATACGAGGCTCTGACCATGTAGACTGTGGCCTTTACGCCGAAGAGAGACGCGGCGAAGGCGACGGAGGAGCCCCACTGCCCGGCCCCAGTCTCCGTAGTCACTCTCCCCACGCCCTCCCTTGAGACGTAGTAGAGCTGGGCCACCGCCGTGTTGGGCTTGTGGGAGCCCGGCGGCGAGACGCCCTCGAACTTGTAGTAAATGCGCGCGGGGGTCTTCAAGGCCTCTTCAAGCCTCCTGGCCCTCACCAGAGGGGTGGGCCTCCATATCAGGTACACGTCTCTGACCTCCCGCGGTATCGATATCCACCTCTCCTGCGAAAACTCCTGCCTAACCAACTCCCTGGCGAAGAGCATCTCGAAGTCCTTGGGCGCAACCGGCTCCCCATTCGGCTTTAGGTACGGAGGAAGCGGCTTGGGGAGGTCGGGCACTATGTTGTACCACCGAGTGGGGACCATCCACTCCTCCGTCGACGACCTACGCATGGCCGCTAGATGCATAAGGTATAAATACGTTGGCTCAGTGGACTCTATGAGCTTTAGGAAGACGCTCCTCGAGAGAATAGCCTCGTACATCCCCGGCTACGCTGGGTACAAAAAGAAGGAGGTCAGGCGGGAAACCGACGCCCTGGTGAGGAGGCACGTCGCCTCTATTCTGGCCCAAGCCGCCCAGTCCCTCGTCCTCTCGCCCGCAGATGCGCGGCTAGTGGCCGCAAACCCCGAGGCGAGGTACCTCTGGGACTCCGTAAAGGCGGCGCTGGACAGAGTGACCCAGAGGATAGACAAGGCCCCCCACGGCTACTCCGGCTTCTTCGACTTAGTCAAGGTAGACGAGGCGGCCCTCGAGGAAGTGTACCGGCACGACCTCGCCTTGGTGGAATACGCCAAGAAGATCGCCGACGCCGCCGCCGCTGTCAAGTCGCTGAGGCCTGGGAGCGAGGAGTGGGCCAAGGCGCTGAGAGAGCTGTTGTCCCTCGTAGAGGCCCTCGACGCCGAGGTGGACAAGAGGGCCGCAATCCTAAAGGGCATAAGGGAGCCGCCCCAGCTTAAGTAGAGGCCATGCCGCAGGTCATCCAGTGGGTCAACCCCAGGGAGGGGGACATCATCTGGCGGTACCCCGTGGATAGAATTGAGTGGGGGGCCCAGCTCATAGTCGAGGAGTGGCAGGCGGCGGTCTTCATGCGCGACGGCAAGGTGTACGACGTCTTTCGCGCGGGGCGCCACACGTTGACCACTCTCAACCTGCCCCTCCTAACCCAGGCGTTGAGCAGAGTGGCTGGGTTCGACAAATCGCCTTTCACAGCCACAGTGATATTCGTCTCCCTAAAGCAACACCAGCTCCCGTTCGGAGGCCGGGGGCAGACCGCCGAGCTGGCCCCCATACAGTTCTACGGCACGGCGTGGTTTAGAGTGGCAGACCCAGCCCTCTTCGTCACCCAAGTGGTAGGCGGGCAGAACGTCTACACCACCGAGGACCTGCAGAAGTTCTTGAGGGGCTACTTCAACGAGCTCCTCATGGCCGAGCTCTCCAAGCAGTCCATCTTCACAATATACGCCAACCTGGAACAAGCCAGCTTTGTGGCAAAGGCGGCCATAGACCCCCACTTCCGCCGCATAGGCCTAGAGCTCATCGACCTGAAATTTGAAGGACTCGACGTCACAGACCCCGTGTGGAGAGACCGGCTGTTCTACATAAGAGCCACCGGCGTAAACCCAGCCGAGTACCTGCGCATGGAGACTGTCCAAAAAGCCGCCGCAGAGCTCGGCAAAAGCCCAGGCGCCGCCGCGGGCACAGGCATAGTCCTCATACCGCCCCTCCTATGGCCACAACAGACGGCCCAACAACCCGCAACCGCACAACCGGCGCCCCAGGCCACCCCACAGCAACAACCGCAAGTAGCCGTATCACAGGGCCAACAACAACAGGGCATTGTCTGCCCCCAGTGTGGATATGTAAACCCCCCTGGGGCTAAGTTCTGTATAAACTGCGGCTATATGCTGGGGAAGAAGTGCCCCCAGTGCGGCTACGTAAATCCGCCAGATGCCAAGTTCTGCGCTAACTGCGGCACGAGACTGACTTAGCTAGTTACGATAAGAGGTGGTACGACGGTGCTACGTGCAAAACCAGTCAGTCCCACCCCTATGGCGGTTCTCCCCTCACAGTGTCGTCCAACCACTGCGTCTATTGGCGCAATGCATACCTCTATAGCGACCAGCGGCATGGGTCTAGGCCCTGTGCTCTATGCCGATTAGAGGTGCATTCGCCATGCGGAGTACTCTAATAGTGATACTACTGGCGTGGCTGGCCTTAGCCAAAGGCATAGGCGTTGTAATCTACGAAGTAGAAATAAGCGGTGAGCTTGCAGAAGACATCTATGGGCGAGGCGTCGAAGTAGTGGGCGTCGGACCGCTACCCCTCTTCGTGGCGCCTGCCGGCGAAGACTATGCGGTTTTTGCGTTCACTGGCAACGTCACCCGCGTCAAATTCTTCAACATGTCTAGAGCCTACGTCGTAGTTCCCCGCGGCCCTCCGCCCGAGACGCCGGGCGACTTCTACCTAGAAACTCCCCAAGGAAGGTACCCCCTCCGCTTCCGAAGCGGGGGGCCAGTGCTGGCCATCGTCGACTCGCTGGAGAGCCTTGAAAAAGTGCTCGCAGAGATGGGCTATGTGCCGCAAAGGGGCGGCAGGGCGAGGCTAGTAGGGGGAAGCCAGCAAGGCCGGCAACCCGAGCCCCTGCCAGAGCCTCTGGCCGCTTCGGTGGGTAGCACTGTGTACCCACTAGGGGGCGTCTACTTTAGAAATGTCAACGCAAAAGTGGGCGTAGTGGAGGTACAGCCGCACGGAGACATCCAAGTTTGTTCGAACGTGAGAAACGTGGCGTATGTGGGGTTAGACGTAAATCAGCTCCTCTTAGGTTACGTCGCAGTGAACGGCACAGTGCAAGGCAACATAGTTGTACAAATCTACAAGGTCAACTCTGATGGAACATGTAGCAAGATAGGCGAGGAGAAGTACCCCCTCTATGCTGTTAGGTCGATGTACTACACTGTGGCCGGCGTAAACCCTACCTCGTCGCAAAACACGCAGATAGGCGTGAAAGTAATCTTGAACATTACGTCTGTAAGCGGCTCGCCTGTGGTGAAGGTGCAGGGAATGGCTGAGTACATTAGAACGGTGCATCACGGCTTTGAGGTGTCCGACTACTCTGTAGAGGTCGCGTGGGGCGACTTCGCCGGTAGCCGAAGTCCCATATACGTAGGGGCCAGGGTCTCAAGCATTTTGCTAGGCCCCTACATGATGCCTGACGGCGTGTTGCAAGACGGGACAAGATCTCTAAGCGTTGTAATTGAGGCCGACCCCGTAAACGGAGCTTGCCAGACTCTGTACTGGAGGCTTTACATAAACGGCTACAGCTACGAATACGGCTCGTCCACAGGAGTCCAGCTCTCGGGAACGTGTAGATACAGCGTGCAAATCTCCGGCGGATTTCCACTGCTTGCGGTTAGACACGCCAAGACTCTGACAGAGGATCTCATGTATCAACTGAGGATCTCGTACAACGACGGAAGCGCGCCCTTTGTTAGATACTACTGGCTCAATCCCCACACCCCACTGAGAGGGTCTAGGTGGGCCGAGGTGTGGAAATCAACGCCGAATAGTCAAGGCAAAATACCTGAAATATGGCAAGAGCCACACCTCCTCACCCAGTTGCAGTTGCTGGGAATGTACGGCGGCTGGGGCGGCTCCGACGCGACTAGCAAGCTACGGGTACACGGCCTTGTGAGTATTTTTGCAGACAGTCTTTCGCGGGGGCCGGCCATTGTCATGTATGTAACGGGAAGGGTGCTCCAGCCCTCCGGCGCCACATCGCCCGTGGGCTACTGGGAGGTGCGCCTCAGGTTCCCAATCCCAGTCTCAACTGGGGCCCCTATCTACGCAGCCTACGTGGGAGATTCGAGGTTTGAAGAGCTTAGCCCGCCTCAGTGGGTGTGGATAGCCAAGATGCTTAAAAAGGCGGTAGACTTCCTAGTGGGAGCCCTGCAGTTAGACAGGTTCAAGACACTTATACACTCGGTGTTCTCCTACGCCGTGGGCCAGCTCCTAGAGTCGGCAGGCCCCCGCGCCGATGCCGCAAATGTAGATCCCTACACCTTGAAGCTGTACTACAACGCCGGGTGGGCCAACGACAAGCCGTGGGATACCGTGCTCTACTGGGCCCTCTTTAACTCCGACAAATTTACCACATTTACAGTTACATACGTCAAGGTATATCCCATCGAAGCCACGCCAAACATAAACTTAAACCTTAGGCCTTCAAATGCTGAGCGATATTATCCTGAGGTGGATCACAGTTTTGTAAAACTGTGGGCCTTCAAGAGACTCACCGGGGCCGAGGCGATCTACATATGGCTGAGCTAGTCTACAAACTCCTCCTTTTTTCAGCCATCTGTCTCGCCTCTTTACTCGCCTTCGTAGTCCCTTGGGGGACGCTGGTGCCCTCGCTTTTCGGCCTACTTCTCTTCCTCTGGTCTGCCCTATTTGCCTCCTTCTTAGGTGCAAAGGGGCGCCACTACGTCTACCTACTACTTCTCTATACGCCTTTCTTCGCCGCGCCGCTTTACACGGCGGCCATGGCAGTGTCGCCTCTCTCCTTTCTAGCCGCCGTGATAGCCTTTTTCTACCTGGCGTATAAACGTTTCGGAATACTCCTCGGCGTGGCCTATGTGATTCTAGTGGCCATGCTCGGCGGAGTGTATCTCTACCTCATCGACTTAGCAACAGGTGGGCTAGTCGAGAGAGCCACAAAGGAGGGCTTAATGCCAGACGCCATGTGGACTGTGCCCGCCTTCTTCATACCCGCCGCCGTGGCGACGGTCTTGGCGCACATCTCAGCCGCATTTATCTACAGAGCCGCGGGAATTAAGCCCAGAGAGGAGTGACCTCGTTACAACGTATGTTTAGGGCAAGCTCTTGCAAAAGGAGCCCCGTCTGTTAGCGCCTGCGGGGCATGGGACAGTGCCAGAGTGTCGATAGTTAACTTATTTTAGAGTCAAACATTAATCCCCATGGGTGCTGGGGAGGTCGCCGCCGCAGTGGCAACGCTGGCGGTGGGAATTTACTTAATTTTGGCATCTCTAGGCACAGTGCCCCTGGCCGTGAATTTCCTGCTCGGGCTAGCCGCGGCCACCTTCGGCGTGTCCTACGCCGTAGTAGGTAGGACGAGGGAAGCGGCCTTTTGGGGAGGGCTCTTGCTAATTGTTGGCGTAGCCCTCATCTACGGCGGCGGTGCGTCGCCCCTCCTCGTAGTCGGCGTAGTGCTGGTCTTCGCCTCGCTGGTTGCCCTGCTAAGTCTCCTGCGCAAGTAAACACACTGGCCACAGCAGACACACAATCCAACTTCAAACGAGTAGTCAAACAGTGGTCAAGTCTTACATAGGGAGTACTAAGAGGTCCCTGTAGCTAGAGTCTCTTTTCTGCCTTGTACTTGCCCACTCTCGCCGCGGCTAAGTTGAGCACGAGCCTGGTCGCCGCTCCCAGGCTGGCGACGCCTCCGCCCACTGCGCCGAGGGCCGGCGGCAGGCCCACATAAGCCGCCGCCATTGCGCCAAGCGCCGCGGCGCCGGCCACAACGGCCGCGGCCATCCCCAGCGCCTCCGCGCGGCCTCTCGCCGATATTGGGTACTCCATGTAGAGCACTGTGCCGTCTGTGGCGTCGACCGCCGCACTGTACCTCCTTCCGCGGTAGTCGTAGGCCAAGCGCCAGATGGGGTAATAGACGAGGCCCTCGAGGCGCCACTCAACGCCTATCTTCACCTTGAAGACCTGGGCGTATGCCCTGGCCTCTTCCACCACCTCTTGAAGCGAGGTGAAGGCGGCCTCTGGGTCTAGGTCCGGCGAGTGGAAGACTCCGACTCTCTCTAGGGTGGGCTTGAATGGGGTGCGCCACCTCGCGGGGAATCTAAAGCCCGTCGGGAGGGGGACTGGGGGGCTAGAGGTGGCTAGGGCTGTGGCGTATGTGGCAAGTTGGTCGAGAGGTGGGAAAGACACGTAGTAGAGGTAGAGGGGGAGGAAGTGTAGCTCTGCCTCCACTGGGGATGCGGCGGGGAGGTCCTCGGGGGCCGCCGTGGGTCTAAAGTTTAGCACAGCCTTAAACGCCGCGGTCTTGTCCACCGCGGGCTTGAAGATGTAGACGTTTTCATAGGTCTTTCCCTCGCTCAGCGCTGTGCCGCAGTATGGACACACGTAGAATCTGCGCCCGGGCGGCGCCTCGTACTTAGCGCCGCAGAAGGGGCACTGGATAATCACGTCTCTACCCTCCTGCTCTTCAAAAGGCCCCCAGCCGCGAGGTACGCAGCGGCCGCGCCGCCGACCAGCGCCGCGGCTCCAAACAGTGGGTCTGCCGCAACTGCTACCGCCGCGCCCAGTCCCCCGAGTAGGCCGGCCGCCGCGGCGGCGCCCACGACGCTTATCGCCCTGTTTTCCACGAAGGAGGGCTCCTCGGCCACTACCACGGCGCCGTCCCACCCGGCGGAGTAGTAGCTGTAGTGAGACCCCTTGTAGAAGTACGGCACAATCCACATGGGCAAGTAGGTGAGCGGCGACACGGCGAGCTTCTCCACTGTGTAGTCCACGGCCTTGTCCACCACGCTCGTGGCGGCGGCGATGACGCCCAGCATAGCCCTGGCTCTCTCAGAGGCGTCGCTGTCCACGGCGGCCAAGAGCTTGGGGACGAGGGCGCGCACCGCCTTGGCCTTGGCCTGCTCCTCTGTAAACTCGCCCGCAAGAAAGGCGGAGGCAGTGGCGGCCTCCTTCGCCACCTCGGGCAGAGGCTTGGGCTCCGGCGCAGTCTTGAAGAAGTGGTCCACTAGCTTGTCCACGGAGAGGCCCCATGCAGACCTCCTCGCAAGCACGGCCACCACGTCGCTAAGCCGCACGGCGCCCTCCACGTCGACGGTCCTAGTCACCACCCGCGTCTGAGGCCTCCCTCCTACGTACACCGTCTTGGTGTAGGTCACGACTACGCGCGCTTTGTACACTGCGGACATTGCCACGTCCACTAGGTAGAAGGGCAGGTAGAGGAGCGTGGGGGCGGCGAAGTTTATGTCCCGCATCCGCCTGCCGAGGTTGAAGTCCCTCTTCGTCCTCTCCACGGCGCGTCTAATGACCTCGGAGGCCGAGAGCGTGGGCACGGCCAGCGCCCTCCCGGCGGAGCCGTCAAGAAAGTTGGGCTGGCCGCAGTACCTACACACGACTACCACCGAGTCAGGCGTCACGTCAAGCGGCGCGCCGCAGTACCGGCACCGCAACTCCACATACCCCACGGAGGCCCAGTGGCTGAGATATAAAAAATTGGGCCGCCGTTATGTGTCTCGGCGCGGGCCCCCTGCCTTAAGCAACCTCTCCGCCCGCTTTCGGACTAACTCCCGCCAGGCAAGCTTGGCTTCCTCAAACCTATCCCACACGGCGGCCATCCTCCTCCTAAGCTCCTCCACCCTCTCCAACGTCTCTTCAACCTCCACGTCAGAGACGTTCTCTTCTGCCTCCACAGCCAAGCCGCCGCCCCGGGTTAAATTCTTTTTCGACTACAGCGGGCACCCTGCTGGCGGTCCACTGCGGAAATGCTTAATAACTACAAACCCTACGCCTATATGCGCGTCGTTGTTCCCCTAGATGAGAATAGGGGGTGGGACTCCAAGATATCGGACGAGTTCGGCCACGCCCCCTACTTCGCCCTCGTAGATGGAGACAGTTTGACAATAGTAGAGGGGCCGAAGGTGATAACTGGGAGAGGGCCTAGGTGGGCCGAGCTGTACACTAAGCTGAAGCCCGATGTAGTGATCACAAAGGAGATCGGGAAGCCAGCGTACGCCGCCTTTAGGCAAAAGGGCGTCACCGTGTACTACGCAGACGCCAAGACGCTGAGAGAAGCCGTGGAGAAGTGGAAGAGAGGCGAGCTAAGAGAGTTCCCCGAAGAGCTAGCCCACGAGCCCCACCACGAACACTAATACGGGCTAGCCTGCTCCATCACAATCTCACTGGGCAGTACTCTCGCACATTGCACACCCCTTGACCAGCGGCAGTCCACTGTGGCCAAAGCCGCCTGGTCCTCTCGGAGTCCACCAACCCCTTAATCATCTGTTCTCACTCCAGCCCCCCACCCCCCGGCCACGTCAAGGCTCAGCTTGACGATGTCGGCCAGGGGGTTCTCCTCGCCACGGCGGAACATTGCTCAAAACAGCCCTCTAATCTCGTCCAAGTAGCCCCCGTGAAGATCGACGTGCCGCTGTCCTTATTGGCCGCCTCCACTTTCTTCAACTCCACCTCTAAGTCAGCCGCTACGACCGAGACAGGCGGAAGTACATACTTGCTCTACCGCAACGGCGGAAGATTTGTAATTGGGAAAGAGGAGGCCGCTAGCCTCAGCGAAGTTATATACGGCCTCGGCAGTGCGGCACAAGAAAACTGACCTATAGACGCTCAAGAGCTAAGCCGACGCGGAGCCGTGGCGAAGTTTCCCCAGCAATGTGGAAAAAGACAAAAGAGGCGAGGCCTGTGATGTCCACAGGTGATGTGGAAACCACCAAGCGTGTATTTGAGTAGCCAAAATGGCGAGAATTGTCGCGGCGGCAGATCATGGGCGCGTAGCATTAGGATAAGCCCATACGACAAGTCCAAGGTAGAGGAAATAGCAGATGAGAGCCGTAAGATGAGTGCCCTACTGCCAAAGTACGAAATAGGAAGAGGCGGAGAAGAGTGGTGGGCCGTAGGGGACTCTCAGGGGGTTCCCCCTTTTGAACCCCTGGCTTCCGCGCCGGCGGCTCTACGGGTCTGGAGCCCGCCGCTCTGCCTGGCTGAGCTAACGGCCCGTACGTGCTATCTTTTTCTGCTTAAAAGTTTAACTGCCCTATTCGGCGCTATGGCGCATCTCCGCGTTGGGCGTCTTGGAGGAGCGCCTTGGCTACCTTATAGCTTACTTTGACTCCCTGGAGCTTTACGGGGGCGTTGTCACATAGGATTTCCACCTCTGGCTCCGCCGACACGACGTAGACGGCGAATCTGCGCCTTTTCCCACAGTCGAGGATTGTGTCAGACTGCTCCAATGGCACAACGCGGTGCTCCAGCGCCCCCCTCACCTTTACGTCTACGCACTCCACCTCCGCCGAGGCGAAGTAGACGGGGCGGTTTTCCACTGCCTCAACCGCCCTCTTGAAGCGGCGGTAGAGGAGGACGGAGGCCACGTGTGTGCAAATGCCCCTCCGCCTCCTCCAGCCGAATGTGGAGTAGTAGCAAGTACACTCCCACCGCCCCTCCCTCGCGCTCCACCACACTTGGTAGAGCGGCTTCCAGTCTCCCAGCTCCCTCACCCCCTCCACGACGTAGAGGCCCTCCCTCACCTCGCGCACGTGGGGCAGTCTGAAGAGGGCCCTCTTGACCCACGACCGGCTCTTTCCGGGGAAATCCCGCCTAAGCCTGTCGAGGGCGATGCGGAGGGGGTCGCCGTTGGGGCGTCTATTTTTGCCTGTGGTATAGCCTATGCGGCGGTTTCGAGGCATTATCGCTTGGCTAATTTAGCTACGACAGCCGCCATTAGCAGTAGGGCCACGACTACGGCTAACAGTGCCAAGGCGTAGCCGCCGAAGGCTATGGCAGTTTCAGTTACCGTGGTAGTGGTGGTTACCGTGTACGTGACAGGCTCCTTTTGCGTTACCGTATGCGTAACCACCACTGTATCTGTCACAGTTTTGGTGACCGTCACCGTGGCTGTGACTGTGTTTGTGGTCGCCACCGTAGTGGTGGAAGTCTGAGTTACTGTGACGGTGACGGGGGTTACGCTGGTCGTCGCCTTAGGCGCAGCGGCCTTGGGCAAGTAGAGGGGCCACGGCGGGTGGAACTCGTTGGGGTAGTCCACGTATGCGGCGTAGCCGCGCTCGACGAGCCACTGGTTTACGTTCAGCCAATGCGTCTCGTTGTAGTCGAGGTACGCCACAGCGACGAAGCGTCCATATCTGTCGGTCTTGTACAAGTCGTCTATGTCTAGACAGACCCGCCTCCCCAGGAGGAGGGCCTCAAGCGCCGCCTTGGCCCTCTGCCCCTCAGCAGTAGAGAGCTCGGGAGCGTCGACGTCGGCCAGCCTAACCCGCTCGGGCAAGCCAGACACATAGAACGTGTCCCCATCGACGACCCTAGTGACTACGCCGCAGTGCTCCTCAACTGCGCCAAACGTTGGGACTGCAAACAACAGCGCAAGAGCGACAACAGCGGCAAACAAGCCCAACCTCAACACACCCTACTCTAGGCCAGCATCCGTGATGCGGTAGTCTATACGGACGTCCGGGGGCATGCCGGGGACGTCGAGAGGCCACATGTAGCCCTCCGCCTTGGCCTTATTCGGCCTAGCCATCATGAACCTGGCGTTTACCGCGTGCGCCAACACGTTTCCCCCGGCGGGCCTCTTGCCCACGGAAAAGGCCTCGGGGACGTCCATGACCTGGTTTGTGAGCACCGACGTTAGCCCAAACGTCCTGGCGTGTCTCCTCAGCCAATCCACGAGGTAGTGAATGCGTTGCTGTCTAGCCGCCAGCATCTCCCTCCCAACGAACTCGGCGCGGTACAGCGCAGTAATGGTGTCAATCACGGCGAGGCGGCAGCCCTCCGCTATGTGCCGTGGTAGGTCGAACTTGACGATTTGCTCAAGCTGAACCACGTTGGCCGGCTGATAAACGACGATTGCCTCTAACGCCTTGTCGACGTCGAGGCCGAACCTCTTTGCCACTGCCTCGACAAGGCCGTCGTTGAACGTCCCCTCGGTGTCTATGTACACCACACGCGTCGTGAAGCCCTGCGCCAACGCCGCGACAGAGAGCTGGTGTGCCAGCATGGACTTGCCCGCGCCGAATTCCCCGGCGAATTCGTAGATGAAGGCTTCGCGGATGCCGCGCCAGGGAGTCTTCTCGTCGAATTCGGAGACTCCGGTCTTGAAAACGCGCCTCTGTTGCGAGCGGAGCTCCCTAGCCGTTAACGGCCTAGTCGTGCCGACGCGCTGAATTGCCTGTTGAAGGATTTTGACGGCGCGGTCGTACTCCACGCCAGCCTCCACCAGCTCCTCAACGGTGAACTCGGCCAAGTGCTCCACAGACGTAACCCCAAGCTCCCTAAGACGCTCAAGCGTCTTAGGGCCAACTCCCTCAAGCTCCTCTAGGGGGTCTCTTTCCCTCTTCTTGCTCATACCCATATCTCGTGGCCGGGTTTATACGTGTTAAGATAATGGGGCTTCCTAGTCTGTGTCTACGTATGTGGAAAGCCGTCTTATGGTTATTTTCGGCAACTTATGGGACTAGTCAATGGAACCGTCGTGTTCACGCCTCTGCGACATCTCACTTGAAGGCTGGCATTCCGCGAAGACCCCTGGGCATTTACGGCTTCACGCCTATTCTCCTCGCCACTTCTTCCACTAGCCGGGCCACTCTCTCTATCGCCTTTTCCACTTGCTCTCTCTGGGCCCACCCCTCGTAGTAGTTTATGTGCATGGCGTTGGCCTGAGCCCACGCGTCGTGTACCCAGTCGCCGAGCTCCTCGGCCATCTTCTTGGCGTAGCGCCACAGCTCCCCGTGGGAGGCCAGCCTCTGGGAGTCCCGCCAATAGGCGTAGGCCTTGACCGCCAGGGCCGCGGCCCCCCACGCCTTTTCGCTGGCCTGCCTGAGGTCCCCAGCCGCTAGCTCGGCCCTGGCCGCCTCAAGGAGGTCTAGGGCTGCCCTTGCATATTCCACAGCCCTCTGTGGAGGTCGGCGCCGCGGGTGAGCCAGTCCAGGAGGAGGTCCTCTAGGCACACCCCCTCGGCCTCGGCGGCGCGTCTAAGCGCCTCGGCGATGCGGCGGGGGAGCAGAAGGGCCTCCATCATGTGGTAACCTCCTCCAGCCGCCCCTGCTGGGCTGCCTCTCTTATCTCCATGGCAATCCTCCTACCCATGGAGATGGGCCTACCGAAGTACAGCTTTGAATACTGCCCGCCCACGCCCAAGTAGACGTTTGTACCCCCGCCTATCCGAGGCGCCACGTCGTACACCACGAGGTCCAGCTGGGGGGTTACGATGAACTGGAGGGTGAATGGGCCAATTACCCCAGGCGGCACGAGCCTCCTCGCCGCTTCCACAAACCTATGCCCAACGTCGAACACCTTCTCCAGGAGGGACTCTCTTATGGTGGCCGGCTCGTGGCCCACTTCTATGTACCTAACCTCGGGGTTTAGCTCCAGTTGCTCTCTCGCTGGGAGGCGGTAGACGCCGTCTAAGTCGCTCTGTATCCTCCTGTCAAAGCTGTGGAGCTCAAGCCTCCTGCGTAGGGGGGAGTAGAAGTAGTTGGCGTTGAAGTGTGCGCCGAGGACTAGCTCCTCTATCGACGCGTGGTCGAGGTCCTCCAGCCTAATCACCCCCGCCTCTGCCAGCCTCTTGGCCTTCTTGTAGAGGTCGTCTCTGTCCCTCGCCACGAAGAACCCCCTCTCCACCCTCCTCTCCGCCTCCGGCATTTTAACGATCACAGGCCTGTCCACCTCGTCGGGTCTAAAGGTCCGGGGCCTCCTTATCCCCGCCTCGTCCAAGAGGCGGTAGTAGTTGTAGGGCCCCGTCCGCTCCTCCCACCTCAGCAGAAACCTATTGCCGAAGATGGGCACGGGGAACTCTCTCTCAATGGCGTCATAGCCCACATACACCGCGAAAGAGCGGTTTGGCACAAACACAGCCTCCTCCGCCTTCAACACGTCGACGATCTTCAATATGTCCCGGTAGTCCTCCAACACGATGAGCCTATCCACCACGGGGAACTCCCGATACGCCCTATCCCTCCCCCTCTTTGCAACGGCAATAGTCCTCAGCCCCTCGTCCCTGGCACCGTCCAACACATCCAAGGCGCTGTGAGAGGCAAGCACCGCCACCGAGACCACGGCCTACACTCCCACGGATAATAAAAACTTTAAAATTGGGGCGGCGGACCTCGTATGGACTTCCTCGCCCCCCTCTCCGCCGTCGTTTTAACCTACAGAGAAGTGGGAGGCGACGCGTTGGGGGCCCTCGCCGAGGAGATGCGAAAATGCGCCGAGGAGTTGGCCAAGGCCACGCCCATGTTCGTCCTCCACACATGTGGCAGAGTAGAGGTCTACCTATACGGCGCGTCGGAGGAGGAAGTGGCGCGGGTGGCCGCCCGCTACAGGCGCTTCGCCGAGGGAGTAAAGGTGCTTAGGGGGGCAGAGGCGGCTCGGCACCTCTTCGCAGTGGCGGCAGGCCTCGACTCCATGCTCATAGGCGAGACCGACATTCTGGGCCAGCTGGAGGAGGCCTACGACAGGCAGGTAAAGGCGGGGTACACCAGGGGGCTCCTCAAGACGGTGGTGGAGAGGGCGGTGAGAGTGGGGAAGCGGGTGAGGACAGAGACGGGAATTTCCAGGGGGCCCAGAGGCCTCGGCTCCCTGGCGGTGATGTACGTGTCGAGGATGTTGGACCTCAGAGAGGCCTCTGTCGCAGTCCTCGGCGCGGGGGCAGTGGGAGCGGGACTGGCCATGGAGCTCGCGGCCAGGGGGGTCAAAAGGCTCGTCGTCCTAAACCGCACCTATGAAAAGGCAGTGGAAGTGGCCAACAGAGTGGGAGGCGAGGCGAGGCCCCTCACAGAGGAGGAGGTGGAGAAGTGCCTCGCCGAATGCGACGTGGTCTTCTCCTCAGTCCACACCCTCCAGCCGGTTATCAAGCGCGTCCCCCCGGAGGCCAGAGTCAAGGTAATCGTCGACCTCGGCGTCCCCAGCTCCGTGGTCCCCAACCTACCCGTCGCCGTGGTCAAAATAGAGGACTTGAGAGAGCTGGCAGAGGAGTACAACAGGGAAAGGGCAGGGGAGGTGGAAAAGGCCTGGGCCATCGTGGATGAGGAGGTAGCCCGCCTGCCCAGACTGCTTGCCAGGCGCTACGTGGAAGAGGCAACATCCGCCATAATGGCCCAGGCCATGGCCGCCGCAGAGGAGGAGGGGAAGCGGGCCGGGTGCGACACAGCTGTCCTAGCCGCCAAAACCACAGTCAAGAGAACCCTACTTCCCCTAATTACAAAACTCAAGGAAATGGCTGAAAACGGTAAAGCGGAAGAAGCCGCAAAACTCATCCAACTCCTACAAGAAGCCTTGCAATCTTAATACATCTAAAAAATGCAAGATCTCCTCTACTTTATCTCGGCGGTGATAGTGAGCTTGTTATCACAACGTGACAGGGATCCTCATTGCGCTTATGTCTTAGCAACAGCCAACGGTATATCACCCTATGTCTCCACTTGTCTATCCCTCGCTGTAGCGCTAACCGCAGTCCGTACGCCTTTGCAGAATAATAGACGTAGCCGGGTAAGCCGAGGAGTGCCTTTAGGAAGCTACGCCACGACACGGGCTCTAGCTTAAGGGCAGAGGAGACGTAGGCCATTATGTAGAAGTCAGCCCTCTCATAACCCCCAGTCGTCTCATCACGTAAGTGGTCTCCACCCGTCTTGACTATCCGCCACTCCCACCCTTTGCACTCCACATATTTCTTAACCCATGCGTCTTCAAACACGTTAAGCCAGGGCGGTATCTTAACCCCCTCCAACGCGCGTCTCCTCAGGAGCGTGTCATGGAGCCCACCTCTCACTTTGAAGTTCTCAATTGCATGAGTCACCTCGTCAAATCCCCTGACTCTCACCCACGCCGCTCTCTCCTGCCATCTCGGCGTATAGTCAATTCCCCACACAAGGCCAACGCGGGGCTCTTCCACATAGCCCCGCGCCTCTTCCCACCAGCCGCTTCTCAATATGAAGTCATCGTCTAGGAAGAAGAGCCACTCGTCACTGAACCGCTCGAAGAAGATGTCAATGGCGGTCTGCCTAGCAGTGGCACGGGTGGGCTTGTGCCACCCGTACAGCCTGCTTCTCTCCACAACAAGCTCTTTCCCATGCGCATCGGCAAAGCGTTTTACAAATTCCCTCGTCTTAGGCGTATCGGAGTCGTCTACGAGGATTATGGCGCGGTAAGGCACTTGTAGCGAGGAGACCCAGACGGCCTCGAAATCCGCTCCCACCTTCTCCGCCGAGTTCTTCGTAATCATAGACAAAATCATTATGTCGAAAAACAGCGATGTTAAAATATCTTAAACCCTCCTCTGGAGACCTCTTATGCGATTTTCCAGTTCTAGGCTCTTAGCCTTTACCTCTGGTGGGTTAGCCCTATTGGCATCTCTTGTATTCTCGTTGTCTGTCTCTAGAAGGCTTCCGCCGAACGATTTGGCTGTGTTAAACTTAGTTAACTCGGCATACTCGATTGGAATTAATTTGATGTCTTATGTCACCGGATGGTATCCCCGTGTTTTAGCTAAGGACCCGGGGGCCTATGGAAGCCTTTTCGCGGCTGGCCTTCTTACCGCCGGTGTGGCGTGGGCCGCGGCGGCGGGCTACCTCCTTCTCTTTGCCCACTACGGCGCGTGGGACCCCGCGCTCCTCGCCTTGCTGGGGGCAATGCTCGTGCTCTACGCCGTGCCGGCTGGGGCCTACCTCTCTGTTCACAGACAGCGCCTGGCGGCGGCGCTTGGGGCGGCGTCTCAGCTTGTGAAAATTGGGGGCGCCCTGGCCGTTAGACAGCACCCAACTGTGGAGGCGGTGCTCACAGTCAACGTGCTCATGTCTCTGCCCCAAGCTCTCGCCATTAGAGTCAAGCCGGCGTTTAGGGGTGCTCTCCTCACCTTATTCCGCCTCGTGAGGGGGGCGCCTTTTCAGACTCTGTCTCTGGCTACCACGGCGCTGGGCGGGCTTATGCAGTACGTGGTAGCGGCGGCGGGGGGCGCCGTCATGTTGTACTATGGGTTTGTGCTTTTCCAACTGTCAAAGATGGTATACCCCGCTCTCACCATTGTCCCCTTGATGTACGGCTCGCTCCTCACCGCGGCGGACAAGGAGAGGCGGGCGCTGGTGGACGGCGCCATTATTCTGTTCCTCTATGCGGTCCCCGCCGCGGTTATGCTCAAGGCACCTGAGGCCCTCTTGGCCGTGCTTAGGCCGCAGGAGCTGGGAAACGGTGAGCTCTTGGCCGCGATGCGGCTAAACGCAGTAGCGCTACTCCTCTCGGGGGTTCAGCTTCACGCGTGGAACGTCTTGTTGGGCGTTGAACCGAGGGAGATCCTCACGCTTAGGGATAGGCCGGCCAAGGCCCTCCTCCTCGACATCGCCTTCTTCCCCGCAAATGTGTTGCTGACCTACGTGGCCGTGTCTAGGCTGGGGGCGGTGGGTCTCGTGGCGGCGAACGCCGCCGCCCTCGCCTACTCCGCCGTGGTTAGGCTCTACTATCTCCCAATGTGGAAGCCACTCCTCGCGCTGTACCTCTCCCACTTCGCCGCGCTGGGCGCCGCCGTGCTGGTCCCCCCGCTCCCCCTCCAACCCTCTACTAATGTAGCCGTTGCGCTGGCTGTCGCCGCCGCCTATGCGCTGTACCTCGCCGCGCCCGTTGCAACCGTGCTCCTCGCCGCCTCGCCCGTCTACCGCCAGCTGGCCCTACGCCTGTTAAATCGCCGACACTAAGTCGGCCAGCTTTTTGGCAAAGACGTCTAGTGTTAGACCCTTTGCCTTGGCGACGGAGGCGGCGGACGCGGCTTTCCAGGCCTTGGGGTCTGTGAGGAACTTGGCCAACTGCTCCACTGCCTCCTCAGCGCTTGCGTAGCCCAGCCCGGCCCCCTGGGCCAAGTCGCTCCACGTGCCTCCGCTTTTGTGGACCACGGGGGGTAGCCCCCTGGCCATGGCCTCGGCCACGGCTATCCCCCAGTGCTCGTTTATCGTGGCGTGGAAGAAGGCCCTGGCCCTGTCCATGGTGGCGTTTATCTCCCGCCTCGGGGCATTGGGGATTAGGCGGACGGCGTGTGCCACGCCGCTTTTCTCAGCCAGCCTCTTCACCTCCTCCATGTAGGCCCTCAGCGTGGGCGTGGCGGCGCCGCCGAAGATGTACAGCATTGCGCCCGGCACCTCTTTCACGAGGCGCGGCGCCACCTCTGTGACGGCCCAGTGGTAGCGCTTCTCCTGCGAGAAGCGGCCCAGCATAACCACGGCGGGCTCCCTCTCCTCGAAGGGCCTAGGCGACTCCACCACCTCTACGTTGGGCGCAATTGGGGGGTTGAGGACGGTTGGCCTCTCCCCATATACCTCCTTGGCCACGTCGGCGGTCCAGCTTGAGTTGGCGAGGACTAGGCTGGCGTAGTGGAAGGGGTTCTCCCTGGCGTACCTTGGCAACAGCTTGACGTAGATGCGCCAGTAGAGGCTCAGCGGGAAGCGGGAGTAGCGCTCTGTTATGTAGGGATCCTCCCCATAGGCCAGGCCGGTGCCCCTGAAGCGGGGGTCTATGAACACCTCGAAGGGGAAGTGTATGTACTCCACCAGGGGCGCCGCGCCGGCGATGGGCTTATACGCCACCTCGTCTGTGAAAATGAGCCGCGGCCTGTACTTCTCAACGGCCCTCTTGGCCGGCAACCACACCAGGAGCCTGGCCCAAAGGCCGAAGGCCTTGGCGCCCACTGGCAGAGTTACGCGGGGGTACTTGGAGATGTCTATGCCGTACCACTCCACGTACTTCCCCGGGTCAAACTTAAACGTGCCGCTGAGCACGGGCGCCAACCCCGCCTTGTCCAGAGCGTAGGCCGCCGCGGCGCAGACCAACTGGCCCCCGCCGGGGGAGCCCCAGTAGTGGTGTGCCACAAGAGACATGGAAGCGTCTGTGCGGGGGGTTAAAAGGATAGCCCCCAGATGAGAGCTGTGGCGGCGTAGCGGAGGGCTGGGAGCGCGTAGCCCGTCTTCCAGTAGAGCCTGGCGAGGGCCATGGCGTAGATCTTCCTGCGTATGGCCTTGTGGTGTCCCAGGCGGGGGTAGCTGGAGTGGCCCAAGTGCTTCGTGGCTACTATGAAAGGCACCTCGGATATGCCCGACTTGTCGTAGACAATGCCGATCGTAATTTCATCTGCCACCACAGAGAGCACGTAGTCGATGGCCCCGACATTGAGCACGGGCTTTTTAATCCTTATGCCCTGTTTAGGCCCGGCGAAGACGTGCATTACGCGCCCCCACAAGTTCTTCACACTCCAGTAGTACACCTCTACTCCGCCGCGGTTCTCCCTCCTCACAACCCTGGGATGCTCCCACGGGACATCCGAGAGGTGGTAGAGGGGCAAATCCAGCTTCTCGTCGAGCAAGGGGAAGTCGTGAGGGAGGAGGTTGTCCGAATCCACCACCAGCCCATCTCCCCCCTCCTCCACGATGAGCCTGAGGAGGCGGAGGACGCACGAGGAGCGGTTCTGTCAATTCCCCGCCAACAGCTCCGCCTCCACCCCCAAATCCCTCAGTACCCCTCGACAAGTTGCTTCAACTTATCAGACGTGAAGTAATCCACGCACACCACAGCCCTCTCGGCCTGGACCACCTCTACATTCTTCTTAAACAGCTCCAGCTCGTAAACTCGATAAAGAGGGAGGTAAGTGGCAATTATCACGCCACCGAGAAGGACGAGCTAAATAAAAACATCGATAAGCCCGTCAGGCCGGCGGCCTTTCAAAGCCACCGGCATTGACAAGACTCTATACTCTAAAGGACTTATACGCTGTTTTTATCTGCCTTTAGAGATTATAGCAGGCTATATACTGTCAAAGGTCCGGCGCTGTGTTCACTGCTACATCAGCAACGCCTCTGTGGGCTTGAGTCTTTTTTCCACGGGGTCTGGGGCTAGGCCCAGCTCCTCCATGGTCACAGAGCCGAGGAGGTAGATGCCCTCCTCGCCGAAGACTACAGGTGTGGCGCTCGCGTAGCGGCCCTTTACCTCTATCCCCACCTCGCCCAGTGGCCTTTCCACAGTTCTCCCATCTGCAAGCCGCATTGACCTGATGGGCGATATGCCCAGTCTCTCGAACAGAGAGCGCGGCAACACGGTGTAGGTAGCCCCCGTGTCTACCACCAGCTCAACCACGGCTTCCCTCCTCTTGTCCGCGGGATTCCAGATCCTCGCCCTCGCAGAAAACGTGCCAACAGAGACAATGGTGCTCCCCAATAAATGTCTCAAGCCGGGACGTGCGTAACGCGTATGGACGTGCCGTACTTCCTCGGGAACGATGTCACTACAACACGTAGCGAAGATGAAGTAAGCCTGCGTGATACGCTTGGGTAGCCAACGGTGTGTAATACTAGTGAGCTGTTTATGAGTAGGGTGTGGTGGGGCCGCCGGGATTTGAATTCCCGGGGTCTCCCTCCCGGGGTCACGCGGACCCGAACCGCGCTTCAGGGGGATGTGCCCTATCCTACCAGGCTAGACTACGGCCCCCTTGCCACCTACTTTCCGTTTATTTAAGTTTTTGCGCCCCGCGGGGCCTGCGCCGACGACCACCGCGTCGTAGGGCCGATTCTGTTTGCCAGACGCGCTGGAGAGGTCAGAGCCGCTGTATTCGTCACGTGTCCTTAGCGGAAGGATTCATCACCGTTTTTAACCTGTTTTTTGTTTTTGTACGTGAAGGTGCGGATCCGCGGGATTTTCGCCACGGCGTTGACGAAGTTGGCGTTGGACTGGGGTTTTTCCATTGTCCAGCCTACGGGGAAGATTGTGGAGAGGTTTGACCTGCCTGTGGACAACTCGCCGCCTGACGTCACTGTGATTGACCACGAGTCGAAAAGTGGGGTTGTCGTGCTGGGGAAGTGCGGCGCCGTGGAGGCCTTTGTGGAAAGGCTTAGAGAGGCGGTGGATCCCGTAGTAGTTAAGGCGGATCTGGGCGTACACGACGTGTTTGTGGGCAAAGTTGTGGGCGAGGGGCGCGTGGAAGGGCCGGGGGGCATTGTGCTGAGGGTACCACCTCGGTTTGCGCCGACGGTGGGGTCCGTGGGAGTTTTCACCGTGGTGAGGCCGCCTCTCGGCCCAGTGGAGGGCGTGGCCGTCCCCGACATCATAGTCGAAGGCGACTACGTGGAGCTCAGCACTTCGCCAGGGGTTAGGTTTAGCCGCCACATTCCGGAGGGGGAGCGGGTGAGGCTTAGGCTCCTCGCCGAGACCAGGCTGGGCTGGCTGGGGGGCCTGGGGGTGAGGTTTAAATCGTCGGCGCGGTTCGCGGAGGATGAGGCCGTTGTTAGAGAGGCGGAGGCCCTCTACAGAGAGCTGGTGGAGCTGGCTAAGGGGGGAGAGGCGGGTGCTGTGCTTAGGCGTGGGCGGTGTCTGGCGCTGGCGCTGTTCGACAAAGCGGCGAAGGAGAGGCTGGACGAGGTTAGGAGGTCGGTGGTCCCCACGGCGCGTGGCCACCACGCGCTTAGGGCACAGGGGCTCGGCAAATGCCTCGACCTACTCGACTATTTGGGCGTGGAGGCCTATGAGCGGGCGGCCGAGTTTTTGGCTAGGGGGGCTGTGGAGATTTGGCACATAAAGCCCTGGGGAGAGATGGTGAAGATGCGGGGAGAGGCGGTGGGCGTCTTCGGCGACTGGCTAGTGGTCAAGAGGCCTCTCAGGCCGGGCGGCGTCTTAGACGGGATTGGGGTTAAGATTGAGAGGGGGTTCTACGCCCTTACCTGTGTGCCTAGGCGGGGGAACTACGTGGTCCACACCTACTACACGCCTGAGGGGAGGGCCGTGGGGACGTACATAAACGTCAACTCAGAGCCCGAGTGGGGCAGGCGGATTATATACATCGACCTCCTCGTAGACGTGGCGTACGTCGGCGGCGAGGCCAAGGTGCTGGACCTGGAGGAGTACAGGAGGTACGAGGACGTCTTCCCGGCGAGGCTTAGGCCTCCCAGCGGGGTCCTGTCCCCGCCAGTGGCCTGCGGAGAAAGGGGGATTATTGAAGCTCCTCCTCAGTCCGCCTCCTCTTAACCGCCTGGTCGAAGACTATCCAGTTCCGATACCACTGCTCGTTCACCTTCTTCAGCTCAGTGAGTATGAGCATTGTCAGCTCCTTTGCCGTGACAGACTCCCGGTCCATGACGGCGCACTCCACCTTCTTCGCTATCTTCCTCGCCACGTCCACGGGGGCGCCCGCCTTCAATATGCTCACGACAATTTTCTCAACCACAAACTCCTCCTCTCTCCCATCCCTCTTAATTACCTTGACCATATATCCCCCTGCGCCTGTATATAAATCTATACTTGCGCCAGAGCCCTCACTGGCGCGCCGCTGCCGCCCTTTATCTTCAACGGCAGGCCTATGAAGAGACCAGTCCTCCCAACCACGGCCCCTAGGTTCGTCAAATTTTCGTATATCAACACCTCGCGGCTCAGCAGAATTTTGTGCACTTCGAAGGGGGCGTGGTCTGGGCTTGGGGCGTCTACTCCAACGGCGTTTACCCCGAGCTTGGCCAAGTGCTCCGCCAGCTCTGGACTTATGTCGGGGTGCTCAAGCCACTTCTCGCTTCCCGCATACGCGTCGTAGCCCGTCCTTATTAGCACAGCCCAGCCGGGCCCCAGCTCCACGCCCCGCGGCAGAGACGCCTCGAAGTCCCTAAGCGTCACGGCCCCTCTCGGCGGGAGGTGGGAGAAGTCCAGGGCCACGAATCTGGAGATGAACTTGGCCGGGTCTATCTGGTCCACCGTCTTGGCGCCTGGGACAAAGTGCGCGGGGGAGTCCACGTGCGTGGCCACGTGCTCTGGGGCAAAGAGGACGTTGGAGTAGTAGCCGTGCACGTCGTATTTACTCCACTGCAGGAGAGCCGGCCTTGGATAGCCCGGGAACACCGGCGTGTCTGGACCCAGGTACTGTGTCAAATCTATGTACATGGGAAGTAGAACTTTTCCATATTTAAATTATAAGTGTATTACCACGTCACTGTTATAACTATGTACCATTGTAGAGACAACCCACGGCCTTCAGCCGCCCCCGGGCCCACTCCCCGGGCCTCCCCCGGGGGGCGCGGGGATAAGCCGGCGGCGCTGGACGGGTTCGCCCCGCCTGGCGCTGTCGGCGAAATCGGCGCCGACGGCTGAGGGCCGTGGGTCTTCTCTCTTCACTGTTTTAAAGTGGCACAAGTGGATAGGCGTGATTGAGCTGGCATACGTAGTGTCTAACGTATTGGGCGGGCTGTACCTCGCCATTCTGCTAATCGGCCTCGGCCAGCGGGCTAGGCCGGGCGGGGGACCCGAGGTTGAGAACTACCTCGTGGTGGTGGTTACGGTTGGAGACTGGCGCGTGTTGCCCGCCTTGCGGGAGACGGTAGGGCGTCTAGAGGAGCTGGGGCTGAGGTACGTGGTCGTCTCGTCTAGGCCTCTGCCCTTCTCCAACGTGCTCGTCGTCCCGAGGGAGGAGGACGGCTCTAAGTACCGGGCTATTAGGTGGTTTGTTAAAAACTACGCCCGCGGCGACGTTTGGTACATATTCCTCGACGACGACAGCTACCCGCTCGACAGGCAGTTTCTGCGGGACATCGCCTACTACGGCGCTAGGGGGTACGTGGCGGGCAACGGGGTGCTCGTGCCTAGGCCGGGGAAGTCTAGACTCGCCTACGCCCTAGACTGGGTGAGGCATTTCGACGACTTGACTAGGCAGAGGCTGGCCCTCCGCCTCCTGAAGAGACCCATCTTCGGCCTCCACGGCGAGCTGCTAATCGTGAGGGGAGACGTGCTCAGAGAGATCTGGCCCTCCATGGGCGACACAGTCACAGAGGACTTCAGATTCGCCATGGAGCTACTCCGCCGCGGCTACAAAGTCTTCCAAACCTCCACCAGGGTGTCTGTGAAGAGCCCGAACTCCCTCCGCGACTTCCTCCGCCAGAGGGCCAGGTGGGCCAACTCCCTCCACGAGGCGCTCCGCTACGGCAACGCGGCCGCCGTCGCGGCCGTGGCCCTCTCAGCCGCCCTCTGGGCCACCGCCCCCCTGTGGGTCCTCTACGGGCCCAACCTAGCGGCAGTGGTGACTGGCATATACGCCGGCGTCTACGTGTACGGCAGCCTCAAGGCGAGGAGGTACATAGTTGACGTGTGGCTGGCCTCGCTCCTAGAACTCATAGGCCTACTAGCCGGCGCCGTAAGGAGGACACGCCACTTCTATGTAATAGACAAGACCTAAAGCCGCTATAGTACCATTTAAGACGGCACCATGCGTAGAAGGCCGTGGCATGGGATAGCAAGGGCGTAGGCTAATTTCAGCTATCCACACATTTCTCTCTTGCAGACGACGAGTCTCTTGCAACGGGGAAGGTTTCTCTACGCCTACACTCTCATCGTACGTAATATTGCGTACTTCTTGCACCGATGCCTGAGGAGGACGTTGATAAATATGGAGGCCGCCGCCGGGACTCCCAGGGGTTTCCCCTTTTGAACCCGGGTCAACGGGACCACAACCCGCCCTTAGGCGCATGGGCGTATCCTAGCCGCTAGACTACGGCGGCCGGGGGTTTCTGAGCTAAAGTTTAAAAATTTTTAGGGGGCCCCTGTGTGCAGAAGAGCGCGTGTATTTGCTTGTGTGCGTAATCTCTGCCTCTCTGAGTCATTGGCTGCTGGCGGCGTTCTTCAGCTGACAGTGTTGTAGACAAGTCGCTTAGGTGGCGCCTTAGGCCGTTTGGCGCTCTTGTTGCGTTGTCGTGGGCCCTCGGTATCCGTGGATTGGGTAGCGTCGGTAGTACAGTATCTGTTTTGTCTGATTGAGGTAGGCGATTAGCTGGTCTACTGTGGCCGCTGGCACGTAGTATATGTGCCGCTCGTCTGGCGATACGCCGAACATGGCGGTCTCGTTTGGCTTTAGGATGCCTAGCTCTTTCAGCTTGTCTATTATCTTAGTGGGGTGCGCCTGGCCATCTATGTCTATTTCCACGGCGTTTTTTGTGTCTATGTCTACTAACTTTAGCCGGGTCATCTGTCCGCCTCCGGCGGGAAGTAGCCGAATGACATGTATATGGCCGGCATGTCGGCTAGCCTCTGGTCCTTCATGGCCTCTATCATTGCCCGCAGATTGCGCCAGCTGGGGGTCACGAATCGCATTCTGTAGAGCCGCTGAGTCCCCGTGGCAAATATGTGGACGTAGGCGAGGCCCCTGGAGGCCTCCGCCATGCCCATGTGCTCCCCTGGCTCGGGGTAGAGATAGGTGTAGACTCCGAGTATTCCGGACATGCCCTCTCGCCTGTGTTCTGGGTTTTTGACGAGGAGGGCTTGGTCGACTACGTCTCCCTCTGGGAGGCTTCTCAGGGCTTGTCTGACGAGGTCTATGGAGGCGTAGACCTCGCGCCACCTGGCCATGACTCTTGCAAGGGCGTCGCCGGCCTTCTCCACCACTGGCTCAAAATCTATTTCTCGGTAGGCGTCGTAGGGGTAGGCGGACCGCACGTCGAAGTCTATGCCGGACCCTCTGGCGAATGGCCCCACTGCCCCGACCTCGGCCGCCGCCTTGGCGTCTAAGACTCCGACGCCCTCCAGCCTGGCCTTGGTCACTGGGTTGTCTAAGAACAGCGTCTTGAAGTCGCCGAGCTTCTTCTCCACCTTGGCCAAGAGCCTCTCCACCAGCGCGATGTGCTCTGGCTTGAAGTCCCGCCTCACGCCGCCCGGCGCCGGGTACGATATAGTGGTGCGGGCCCCTGTTATCTTGGCGAATACCTCGGCGAATAGGTCCTGTAGGGCGAAGCCCCACATGAAGGCCGTGGAGTGGCCGAGGAATATGCCCAGGAGGGCTAGGTCGTAGAGGTGTGTCCTTATCCGGGAGAGCTCCGCCATGATTAAGCGGAGGTACTGCGCCCTGGGAGGCGGCTCTAGGCCTAGGGCCTTCTCGAGCGCCAATACCGCCGGGTACGTTATATTCATGCTGTCCATTATTGAGGCCTTCTCCACGAGAGGTATCAACGTCCAGTAGGGCCTGTTCTCGGCCAGCTTCTCCACGCCGCGGTGGACAAAGCCCGGGTCTGGGACTACGTCCACTATTATGTCCCCGTCCAACACTAGGAACAGCCTCATGTGGCCAGAGCCTGGGTGCTGTGGGCCTACCACTAGCACAAGGCCGCGGCGGCCCCTCAAGAGCTCCTCCTCCCTCTCTACGAAGAAGGTGTCCCCGAACTTGGCCGTGAACGGCCACTCACTCTGCATATATCTTGTCCTGGAGGTTTTTCACCGCTTTTAGGAGGGCCTCGGGGGTCGGGGGGCAGCCGGAGACGTATTGGTGGACTGGCACCACCTTGGAGGCGGGGACCATGTGGTAGCTCCCGTAGAAGACCCCGCCCTTAATGGCGCAGGCGCCCATGGCTATTACGTACTTGGGCTCGGGCATCTGCTCGTATACATATTTTACAAACTTCGCCATCTTCATGGTGATCGTGCCCTCAATCACAATTATGTTGCTCTGCCTAAGGGAGCCCATGGGAAGCATTCCAAACCTCTCGGCGTCGTAGGCGGAGCCGAAGGCGTGGCCGAACTCCACGCCGCAACAGGCGGTGACGAGGTGGGGCGGCCATAGAGACCACTTAGTGCCCCACTTGGCCACCTTGTCCACGGTCTTTTTCAAAAGAGTTCTCATGGGTTTAACGCCGCTTCCCTTTAAAAAGATTTTTAAAAATTTTATATAATTAAAATTTCTTCTCCAGGTACTTTAAATTTCGACCATTGTCTAACTCCACCTCTTTATGTCTCCTAGCACCCTTAGATAGGCGGCTACGAACGCTGCCACAACTGCCAAGGAGAGGGCCAAGGCGGCGAAGAGGCCGGGGGATGCGCCGCCGCTCAGAAGTGCGTAGACGATCAAGAGCCCCGCCACCGCCTCCGCCGCTGTGACGAGGTATATGTAGCCGACGTACTGGGCCACCAGCCTCCTCTTAACCTCGCCGTATGGGGGATTGCCTGCCTCAAACCTCCGCTCTTTGACCTCGCTTGGCTTCTTGGGCGCGAGTCTGTAGCCCACGTAGACGAGGGCGGCCAAGGCGGCGAAGAGGAGGGCTAGGAAGAGGAGAAGGGCGGTCATGCCACGCCGGCGGCCTTAAGCGCCGCGGAGAGGGCCACGGCGGCCACCGCCAGCGCCAGCAATTTGCTCCAGCCTAGCCTAAGGGCTTGGTCGATCCTGTAGCGGGGGTAGATGGCTCTTAGGAGTAGCAGCGGGACTGTGAGTAGGGCGGCCTTGACGACCACCGCCAGCGCGCCTAGCAACAAGTCGCCGAAGGGGGACCACCCGCCGAGGAACAGCACTGCGCCCAGGAGGACGCCTGCGTACATCTTGACGTAGTTGGCCCCAAAGGAGAGGATGAAGAGGGTAGAGCCGTACTCAGTATACGGCCCCAGCACCACCTCAGGCTCTGCCTCGGGGATTTCGAAGGGGAACCTTGTGGTGGACATGGCCAACGATATGTAGAAGGCGAGGAAGGCGAGGGGGTTGAGGAGGACGCCCCAGAGGCTCTGCCTCTCCACGACGGCGTAGGGGTCGGCCGTGCCGTACAAGATGAACATGGCCAACACGGAGAGAAGGAGGGGGACCTCGTAGGCAGCGGTGAGGAGGATCTCTCTCACGGCGCCTATGTAAGTGAACTTGTCCGCCTCCGCCCACGCCATCCCCACTAAAAACACCGGAATGAGCAACCACGTCACCACGGCCAGCGCCAGGCCGTAAGAGTGGTGGAATATGACCAGGCCAGGGGCCACCGCGATGAAGACCACTGGCACAGCCTCGGCGACGAAGAGGAGGAGGGGCGTCAGGGCGAAGAGGTGCCTATTGGTGTGTCTGGGGAGGACGAGCTCGGAGAACACTAGTTTTATGAGGTCTGCTATGGGCTGGAGAAAGCCCCCCAGCGGCTTAGAGACGTAGAGGGGGCCGTAGCGCCACTGTACCCTCGCCACCAGCTTCCGCTCGGCCCATATGGCCACTACGAGGAAGCCGAGGATTCCCGCTATCCCTGGGAATATGAGCGCCGCGAGGATGTCGCTTGGGATGCCCGCGATCATACCAGCGACTTGTCCCCGACATCGGCGGCCACGGAGCCGGGCGTCATCTCCTTGGGCTTCTTATACGTGTCGAGGCTGTCCCACGTGATTTCTATGTGGGCCGTGTGCTGAAGGGAGCCGGTGGGACAAGCGTCTACGCAGTAGCCGCAGAGTATGCACCTCCCCCAGTCTATCCCGGGGTACCTCTTGCCGTCTTCCTCTAGGTGGAATTTTATGGCCTTGGCGGGGCAGACCGCCTCGCACAGCTGGCAAGAGATGCACTTAGACTTGTCGTTTACTATAAATCCCCGGGGGGCCGGGCCGTAGTCTCTCCTCTCCTCGGGCCATCTAACGGTCCACGGCTTTTCAAATAGGTTTTTTAGAGCTACTGCGAAGAGCTTTATGTGAGTGATCATTTAGCGCCCCGCGGCGTCATGCAGGGGAGGCTTGGGTCCACGGGGCCTATCACCTCTCTGCCCACCATTCTATTTATCTCGGCCACGTCTCTGTCAATGATGGCCTGTATCATGTCTATCTCCTCTGGCTTCAAGTGCTTGAACCTGCCCTGTAGCTGTAAGAAGCACTTCACCGGCTTCCTCTTGGGGACGGGTATCGTGACTCTAAACTCGCCGTTTTCAATCTCGTAGTTGACCCAGTACCCCGTCTCTGTGGCCAGCTCCAAGACCCGTATCGCGTACTTGGGCTCAAACCTCCAGCCTGGGGTACACGACTGGAGTATGTGTATGAAGGAGGGGCCGTCCACCTCCGCCGCCTTCTTTATCTTCATGACCATGTCGTGGACGTAGGCCGGGTTGGCCGTGGCCACGTAGGGAATTCCGTGGGCCGCCGCGATGAGGGCCATGGGCTTCTTATGAGTGACGTTCCCAGGCACCTTCCTCCCGGCGGGGGCCGTCGTTGTAGATGCGCCTAGGGGCGTGGTGCCGCTACGCTGTATGCCCGTGTTCATGTAGCCCTCGTTGTCGTACATGATGTAGATCACCCGGTGGCCCCTCTCCAGCATGCCGCTCAGTGCCTGGAACCCGATGTCCGCCGTCCCGCCGTCGCCTGCGAAGACCACGACGTTTATCTTCCTGTTGGGGTCAATTACGCCGCGCCTCTTCAAGGCCTTGATGGCGGCCTCTATGCCAGAGGCCACAGAGCCCCCGTTACCAAAGGCCACGTGCATCCAGGGGACGGCCCAGTTGGTGCGCGGATAGACGACGGTGGACACCTCGGCGCATCCGGTGGGATTCACCACGACTGTGTCTGGCCCCAAGACCTTTAACATGTGTCTAGCGATGACGCCTATGGTGCACGACGCGCATAGGCCGTGGCCTGGGAGAAACAGCTCCTCCTGCGGCAGTTCAAAGTTGGCGTACTCGTAGAGGCCGGCGTACTCCTCTGCCACTTTTACGCCGGGTATGCCAAGCGAGTGGCGCCTTATGTATATCTTCTCCCGGAATCTACCCTTGACCTCACTCATAGCCTCCCCTGAGGCCCAGAGTGTATGTCTGCCCAGGTGCCCAATGGCCTTTGTGGATCTTCCAACCGGCTTCGTATATCATGTCGCTGTCTATTGCCCTCATGCCAATGGTGGCTAAGATGTTGTACACGGGCTTGTGCAACGTGGCGGCCACCTCCACCGCCATGGGGCCCTGGAGCGGGCCGCCGTGGTTAATTGTCCTGTCTATTACAGCGACTTTGTCGACGTGGCCTAGGAGCTTTCTCAAGAGGTCGTAGGGCCAGGGCCTTATGACCCTCAGCCTCAGGGCCCCCGCCTTGACGCCCTCTGAGCGCAACCGGTCGACGGCCTTTTTCACAAGCCCAAAGATGGAGCCGTAGGTGACTATCGCCACTTCTGCGTCCTCTAGCCGGTAGGGGACCGCGAGCCCGTAGCTTCTGCCAAACCACTTGCAGTACTCGGAGTCGACTTCCTCGATTACTTTTATAGACTCTCTAAGAGCCTCTACCGCCTGCCACCTAACCTCCCAGTACCACTCAGGCGTGCCCACTGCGCCCAGCTGCGCCGGGTTGTCCACGTCCAGCTTAACCCAGCTCCTGGTAATAGGCGCAAACCTTATCACCTCCTCCTCGTCCTCTGGCACGTCGAGCGGCTGGAGGACGTGGCTTGTCCAAAAGCCGTCGTAGGCCACGGCCACGGGCAAGTGGACGCGGGAGTCCTCTGCGACTCTGTACGCCTGTATTATTGTGTCAAAAGCCTCCTGCGCGTTTTGCACAATGTAGATAATCCAGCCGAGCTCCCTCATAGACATCACATCGCTGTAGTCACCCCAGA
Source organism: Pyrobaculum calidifontis JCM 11548 (assembly GCF_000015805.1). Lineage (NCBI taxonomy): Archaea > Thermoproteati > Thermoproteota > Thermoprotei > Thermoproteales > Thermoproteaceae > Pyrobaculum > Pyrobaculum calidifontis. The sequence continues at coordinate 1,903,629 of NC_009073.1, forward strand.
CGTTTATTGGGGCTGAGGCCGTCCTCGCGGCTATGCCCATCACAATGGGTAGGCGCATGCCCACAGCTATGGGCAAGTTTTCGTACATGTGGAACAGCCCTTGCGAAGACGTCTCGGTGAAGGTTCTGGCCCCCATGGCTGAGGCGCCTATCACCGCGGACATGGCCGAGTGCTCCGACTCCACCGGTATATACTCGGCGTCTAGCTCGCCGTTGTTTACATACTCCGCCAGCTTCTCCACTGCCGGGGTCTGGGGCGTTATGGGGTAGGCCGCAATTACTTCAACTTTGGCCATCTTAACCGCCAGGGCCACTGCGTGGTTCCCCGTGAGCGCTATCCGCCTCTGCGCAACCCTTCTCTCCCTTGGGATAACTGCCTGCGCCGTCATATCTCCCTAACCATCTGTATTGCCCCAGTTGGGCACACCTCAGCGCACACGCCGCAACCCTTGCAGAAGGCGTAGTCAAAGTCTATGAACTTCATGCGGAACTTCCTCCCCCTGGGCCCCTCCACCTCTCTCCAGGCCTCTATTATAGCGTCGTCGGGGCAGTACAGCCAGCACTTGCGGCACATTATACACTTGGAGTGGTCTATCACCGGCTTGTCAATGCGCCAGCCCCCCGTCGTGTAGAAGAAGCTTGTGCCCGGGAAGACAGCCCCAGCCTTGTTCACCTCTTGCCAGCCCACGATGTCGTACGGCCCAGTCAAGAAGGCAGAGGTTGTGGATATGATGCCCTTCGGCTTAGCCGACTTGTCCACTCTCTCTGGGGGTATGACCACAGCCGTCTCGTAGGCCTCCTTAGTTGCCGCGAAGTTCTCCTCAACCGCCTTCCCCAGCTGGGTTTCAAACGCTTGTCTTATGGACTCCAGGGAGGGGAAGCCCATCACCTTGGCAAAGGCGCCAGCCAGCGGCCCGTTGGGAATGTCCAGCTTCAAGTGACGTCTTGCTATGTCTATGGCATCTAACACAACTAGGTAGACGTCGTCTCTGCCCACGAGCTTCCTCGCCTCCTCTGGCCTCTTACCTGTGTTGAGAATTATGTAGCCGCCAGGCTTGACTGCGTCTATGGCAAACCTCATTGGGTCAATTAACTTGTCGTCGAAGATCACGGCCACGTCGGGGGTCTTCACCGGCTCTTGGTCCTCTATGGGGTCTTTGCTAACTGTGAGAAAGGCCTTGACGGGGGCGCCCCTCCTCTCGGCGCCGAACTCGGGGTTGGCAATGGCGTAGAGCCCGTCTATCACCGCGGCGTTTGCTATAATGTACGTGGCTGTGACAATGCCCTGCCCGCCGCGGCCTAGCCAGACTGTCTCCACCCGCATGGGTCTACCCCGTAGCATCCATATAAATTTGCCTATGTGCAAAAGGGAATTGAGTTAAGATTTCTTCTACAAATCTCAAATTTAAGATAATGATAGAGTATGTGAAAGCCAGAGGGGCGCAACGGCGCCGGCGGCGGTTAACACCACGGCAATGGCCGCCGCGACGGGGCCCACGCCGCTTGGGAGATCTCTAGCCACTCTAAAGTAGTAGGGCACTGAGAGGGCTATGTTGGCCAACAGGTATACGCCGACGTGAGGGCCCAGGGTGTATGCGGCGAGTATGAGGAGGTAGAGCTTTGGCCAAAAGCCGAGGGCCGGCGGCACCCCTATCTGGTTCATGGCCAAGAGGTAGGCGGCCCATCTGCCCGACCCGGCCTCCAAGTGGTTGAACAAGGCCATTTTGCCCAAGGCGTCGGCCATTATCAACAGGAGGGCCACCTGGGGGGACAGGGGGTACGCGAATATGGCGAAGCCTGCGTGGGCCACTGTGGAGTAGGCGAGCACCCTCCTCAAGTCTCCGCTGGTCAAGGCGCCGAGGTTTCCCACGAACATAGAAAGAGCGCCGAGCCCATACGCGGCCAAGGCCCCCACCTCCGGCCTCACGTAGAGCAACGCGAAGCCGGCCGCCAGTTTGGGCAAACTGGCCAAGGCGGCTAGCCCCGCCGGCCTAGAGCGGCCGTACACGTCGGGAACCCAGAGGTGGAGAGGCGCGGCCCCCAGCTCGGCGGCCACGGCCATGAATATGAAGAAGTTGCCGAACGCGGGGTAGTCGGGCCTAGTGGCCAGCCCCACCGCCATAAAGCTGACGGCTATGGAGGAGATTACGAGGTATCTAAACAGCCCCTCTAGGGACCCCCTGTCGCCCATCGTGGGCAATAAGACCGCTGGGGCCAGCGTGGCCATGGCAAAGCCTAGGAGCTGCAGATGTGCAACCCCCGTGGCTATGAGCAAAACGCCGGTGTACGACACCGCGGCGGCCATGCCGGCCTCTTTTGCCAACTTGCCCCGAGCCACCATGGCCACGCCGAGGAGATACGGCAGTGTGTAAACACCAGCCAAAATAGGCGGCCACCCCTCTGCGGCCTTATAAACAGCTAAGGCGGAGATATATACCACGTCGAGCGGCCATGCGCCACGTAGAAATAGCCTAAGGACCACATACGCAGTGAAGGCAAGTGGCAAGAGTAGCTTGTCTACCTCCATAACACTACCAAGGCCAACACAAGCGCCACGCCTATGCCCGTACCCGCTACGTAGAGCCAGTAGTCGAAGTTCCTCTTGGAGATCTGCCGCGACGCCGCGGCAAGCGCCGTGGGCAACGCGCCGTGTAGAGCTAGGTCAACAACGCGGTCTGCCGTGGCGGTTAGCTTGACCAAGGCGTTCCACGCGTCGATGGACTTAAAGATTAGGAGGTCGACTGCTCTGTCCCCTATCGCCACCGCCCTCTTTACAGCGTCAAACGCCCTCGGGGCCGCTAGGTCGTATAGCAGGGGCAGGCCGAGCCTGGCGTATAACACGCGCGGAGGCGGGACATATGCCAGCGCCAGGCCCATCAGCGCCAGGGCCCAGAGGGGGTTCGGCAACGCTGGCACTAAAAACGCCGAGGAGGCCACGCCTAGGTAGGGCAACGCCATTGGGCCAAGGCCCGTGCCCTCTGTGCCAGTTCTAAGGAGGAGCTTCCCCACGTAGCCCGCCGTGAGCGCCGAGAAGGCGAGTACCCAGACGTCGGCGTGTTCTTTGGCCAAGGCGCCGAGGGGGGTCAGCCCCGCCAGCGTCAGAAGCGCCAGCGCCATGGCGGCCTTGGCGGCTAGGGGATACGCCCCGGGCGTTCTGCTGTGAGTCTCATGGATCGCGTGGCCCACCGCCATGAACAATGTGGCCTTGGCCACGCCGTGGGCGTATATGAGCCACAGCGCTTCATGGGGGTTCTTGAGAGAAAACGCCGTTATTAAGCCCAGATAGGAGGCGGTGGAGGCGGCGAGCAGGACCTTGGGCTCCCTCTGGGCCAGGGCCACCAGCCCGCCGTAGAGGGCTGTGGTTATGCCGACGGCGAAGGCCACGTCGGCGGCCCACGTGGGCATCAACGAGCCGAACTTGAGCAGGAGGATGGGCCCAGCCTTGACCATGGTGGAGGAGTGGAGTAACGCGCTCACCGGCGTCGGCGCCGACATTGCCGTCATAAGCCAGTCTGTGAAGGGGAGCTGGGCGGCTTTGGCAAACGCGGCCACGAGCAAAAGGGCGGCCGCCAAGTCGCCTAGGGCGACCCACTGCGAGATGTAGCCGCCATACTGCGCCGCGGCCATGCCCAGAGAGGCGAGGAGGGAGGCGGAGCCCACCTCCACGGTCAAAATGGCCCTAAGGGCAGAGGCGCTCGGAGTCCACAGCCATGTGAGACCCCAGAACCTCTCCCCAAGCCCCACCCTTCCCGCGTCCTCTTCGTCTCTGTACGTGAGGATTAGGCCCCAGCTGGCTATGTCGAGGCCTCCCCACCCTACCGCGAGGAGGATCCAGTGGTCTGCCGAGACGAAGACGAGCATAGAGCCGTAGAACAAGTTCATCCAGGCCCAGAACCACCCAAGCCGCTGGTTGCCCCTCATATAGAAGATTGAGTAGAGGGATATGGCCGCGTATATGCCCGAGACAAAGACCAACAGGCCCAGTATGTGTCCATCGAGTCTAAATAGGTGAGTGGTAGGGCTTGAGCCCAGAAGCAGAGCCGCCGCCACAGCCGCCGAGGTGGCCACTGCGAATATGCCGCGTCTCGTCAACAGGTCCAGCGCCGCGGCTATGAAAGGTAGCGCCAGGAGTAGCTCTAAAGCGACCATAACAGCCACGGCACTGCTGCGAGGAGGGCGTAGGGCGCCAGCGCCGTCGCGAGAGTAGGGATGTACATATCTCTAGGCGCGTCCAGTGGGCCGCTCCCCGCCTTGTATACCCTGTTCAGTATATAGAAGTTGTAGAGGGCTGTGGAGAACAGAGCGAGTATCAATAGCGCGGCGGCTGAGAGGCTGTGGGGAAGCCCCATGGCCAACAGCGCCTTCCCCACTAAGACTATTCCAAAGACCCCTGAGAGGGCCACGAAGGTCAAGACCGCCAGGGCGAGGGCCGAGGTGTCCCACACGAGCTTGTCCAACTCGCGGGTGTGCAACTTAACAATGTAAATGCCTGAGAGCATAAATCCAGCGGCTTTGGCGAAGGCGTGCCCCACGAACAAGACGGCGGTGGCCAAGTAGTCTAAGGGGGGCAGGTGTGGTGCAACCTGGTACTTGGGCATGGCGGCCGCCGCCACGAGCAGGCCCATGTTGGCGATGGTGGAGTCAGCGAGAGCCCTCTTGATGTCCATCTCTCTGAAGACGAGGAGTGAGCCATAGACGGCGGTGGCTAGGCCGTAGAGGTAGAGGGCGTCGAGGGGCCAGTGGGCGCCCTCCTTCAGCCTCCAGATCCAGTAAGCCATTAGCCCCACGTGGACTGGGCTTAGGAGGGCGGAAAGCGGTGTGGGGGCCTCGGCGTGGGCGTAGGGGAGCCAGAAGTGGACTCCCAAAGTCCCCATCTTCACCAACAGGCCCACAAGCACGAGGAGGGAGGCAACCCCCGCGGCTTGAAACACATCTGCGTCAAATTTCCCAGCCAGCGCCACTCCCACTAGGAAGAGGATGGACCCGACTTGGGCCCAGAGGAAGTAGAGGATGCCCACCACCCTCCTGTTGCCGTAGCCGAAGTACCATATGAGGAGGAAGCTCGTTATTATGCTGAGCTCTAGGGCGAGGAAGACGAAGATGAGGTTTTCAAAGGCCACGATCCAGACAAAGGACAGCACGTAGAAGGCGTGGACCATGTAGTACCACCTCTCGGCGCCTAGGTGCTCTAAATAGCGCTGGGCGTAGAGGGCCGTGATCAGGCCGAGCACTATGGAAACTGTTGCGAATGGCCACTTGTCGGCAGTCAGCGAAAACGCGACCTCGCCCACATATGGCAAAGTGGCCAACACGGTTCGCTCCACGACGCCGAAGTACAACGCCATTGTGGCCACGGAGGCAACAGCAGCCCATCTGCCGAAGCGGACAGCCGCTAGTGCAAGTATAGAAGATAGGAGCGTTGCCAGCAGGAAATATAGGCTATACATGGCCCTCCTTCGCCAATTTGAACAGTGTAGCGACGAATATCAGCGTCTCGGCGACGCCCACCGCGGCCGCAACGGCGAGCAGGTTTATGTCTCTAGCAACCGCCGCCGCATACAGCGCCGCTAGCGTCAAAATCTCGGCACCAATTACGACTCTCACAAGAGAGACCGCTGTGGCAATGGCAACAAGGCCCGCCACCAACAAGACGATCAGCGTGACCAACTCGGTCATGTACTCAACTCTACAGCAATCTTCAGCACATAGACGATGAAGGCGGCCGCCAGAGGTATCAACATGTAGTCCAACGCCTGTTGCACCGCTTGCTGGGGGCCAGGCCTTAGGAGGAGGGGGGCTGCGAGGGCCACGGCAACTGCGGCGAGGGCAGACTTCCTAAATTCTACGGGCTTTGCCACGTCGCCCATCGAGGCCGCGGCGATGAGCACGAGGGTCAGCGCGGCCACTATATACACAAGCGTGATGAGTATAAACGCAGCAGCGCCCAAGTGGGGCGTGGAGCCCAGGGCCACGGCTACCCCTAGGCCTGTCAATAGGAGAGAGGCATATATGTTGTCCCTTGTGTACAGTATTAAGAAGGCGAGGGCCGCCACGCCGACTAAAGTCAAGAGGTCCATAGGAATGCCCGCCGACCTCTTTTTAAATTTCACTAAAGTAACTTGAACATACAGCCATTGAAGCCTTGAGAAATTTAGAATTAAGTATAATTAAGAAAACTGCGCCGCACATGCATTTCGAAATATTTAAACTTAGTGTTAGGAAATACTTAAATAGGAAGTTCATGCTTAATCCTATGGTAGTATTCAGAGTACTAAGAGTTGATTTGTCAACAGAGAAAATAAGCGAAGAAGTATATAAGGAGGACGTCGTGAAGAAATTCCTGGGGGGAAGGGGGCTGGGGGCGTACTTGGCGTTGAAGGAGTTGCCAAGGGGCATAGACCCGCTCTCGCCCTCGAATAAGTTGTACATATTCGCGGGGCCCTTGTCGGGCACCGCCAACTTGGCCACCAGCAGGATAAACGTGGTCGGCAAGAGCCCCCTGACGGGTTCCTACACTCACTCAAACGCGGGGGGCAACTTCGCCTACTGGCTTAGGAGGAGCGGCTACGACGGGATAATTGTGGAAGGCGCCGCGGAGGACCCCGTGTACATCCTTGTGAAAGACGGCGAGGTGTCCATTAGGCCTGCCAAACACATATGGGGCAAGTGGACGGGCTCAGCCACCAAGGCCCTGCTAGAGGACGCCGGGCTTGAGCCCGACGAGAAGAAAGCCGGCGTAATGACCATCGGACCTGCTGGGGAGAACCTCGTGAGAATTGCGGGCCTCAGGTTCAGCGACTACGAGCGCTTCGCCGGGAGAGGCGGGCTGGGCGCCGTTGCCGGCGCCAAGAAGCTCAAGGGCATAGTGGTCTGGGGGACCCACGACCCGATGAAGGACTTCGTGGACAAGCAAAAGTTCCTCAAAATCGCCACCGAGTACTCTGTAAAGCTCATGAATAACGCCACTTCCAAGGCTTTGCACCAGTATGGGACAAACCTCTTGGCCAACATCATAAACTCCATAGGGGGTTACCCCACGAGGAACTTCGAGACGGGGTACTTCGAGACGGCGGAGAAAATAAGCGGGGAGTATATCAAGCAGAACTATGTGAAGGAGGTGCACGGCTGTATGCTTTGTCCAATCCAGTGTACTCAGATGGCCGTTGTGACCTCAGGGCCCTACAAGGTGCCTGGTGAGAAGATAAAGTACGAGTACGAGTCCACGTGGGCTCTAGGCGGCAACCTGGGCCTTTCGCAGACCGAGGCTGTGCTTAAGATGGAGAAGTTGGCCAACGAGCTGGGTATGGACACGATATCGCTGGGCAACACGCTGGGCACCTTCCTCGAGCTTGTGAAGAGGGGCAAGATAAAGTATGACATCGACTGGGGCGACGCCGGCGCCTTGATAGACTTGGTGTACAAGACCGCTTATAGAGACGGCATTGGAAACGACTTAGCCGAGGGCGACTGGAGGCTGGCGAATAAGTACGGCGCGCCCGACGCCTTTGTGGGCTCCAGGGGGCAGGGCTTCCCGGCCTACGACCCCAGAGCGCTTAAGGGCTTCGCCATTTCGTACGTGACGGCCAACCGCGGCGGCGACCACCTAGAGGCGTACTCGCCTACGTGGGAGGTGTTGGGCGTTCCCGAGAAGGTGGACCCGCTCTGCGAGACTCCCGAGTGTATTTCTAAGCAGGTAAGGCTGGTAATCTACGCGCAACACTTAATGGCTCTCTCAGACTCAGTCACATATTGCAAGTTCGACACGCTTGACAAAGACGGCATATTTGAGCAACACCTGGCAGACTTGTTCAACGCCGCCTATGGGTGGAATGTCACGGGGGAGGACATGTTGACCATCGGGGAGAGGATATTCAACGTGGAGAGGCTATTCCACGTGAAGGAGGGCAAGTGGGTCAAGGACGAGCTTCCGCCCAAGATGAGGGAGCCTATAAAGACTGGGCCAGCCGCCGGCCACACGGCGTCAAAGATGTTTGACGAGGGCATTAAGGAGTTTTACAAGTTGCGCGGCTGGGTCGACGGCAAGCCCACATACGAGACTTTGAAGAGGCTAGGGCTGGAGGAGTTCCAGTACCTCTTATAAACCAATTTTTAAGCCGGCCTTTTTTCAAACCTCCGTGTCCACATTTGCAGTCTTCTACAGGCCTGACCTGGGCGAGTTGGCTGAGGCTGTGAAGAGGGAGTTTAACGCCGTGGATCTGAGTTGCGGCGTGGGTTTTTCCCACGTGTTAATCCTCGGGGGGGATGGGACCTTGCTTGAGGCCATTAGGCGTTTTCCGTGTATTTTTGACTCTGTGGTGGTGCACCTAGGTCTTGGGAGGGTGAATTTTTACAGAAGCGCTGAGGTGCCTATGCCGCCTAGGGAGGCCATCACGCGCATAATAAGCAACGATTACAAGGTTGTGGACTTGGCCACGCTGGAGGCGGGCGGCTGCACGGCGCTTAACGAGGTTTCCTTTTTTAGGAGGGAACACGGACGTCTGTTGAGTTTTAAGATTTTGACTGAGGAGGGCGAGATAGCCGGGAGGGCGGATGGGGTTATTGTCTCAACGCCTCATGGGACAAGCGGCTATGTGGTGTCCACCTATGGCCCCATTGTGGACTACAGAGCCGACGTCGTAGTGGTCTCCTTTGTGGCCCCCTTCACTCTCTTCCTAAGGCCTCTGGTGCTTAGCTCTAGGCGCGTGGAAGTGGAGGTGGGGGAGGAGGCGGTTATGACTTGCGACGGCAGAGAGGGCGGCGTTGGGAGGCGGTTTGTCGTAGAACGAGGCAAGAGGCGGCTGAGGCTGGCCGTGTTTGGGGAATTCAACTTCTTGAATAGAGTGATGGAGCGGCTCAGGAGCCTATGACGTGTTTTGTGCTCGACGCCTCAGCGTTTATACATGGGAGAGACCTCCGCATCTTCCAAGGCGAGTTGTACACCACTAGGGAGGTGGTTGAAGAGCTGAGGGACCCGAGGGCGCAGGCGGCGGTGGAGGTGCTGGGCGTGAGAGTAGAGGAGGTTGACGAGAGAAAGGTGAGAGAGCTCGTGAAGAGGTTTACGGGGCTGTCGCCGGCCGACGCCTCGGCGCTGGCCCTCGCCTTGGAGAGGGGGTGCGTCTTAGTTACAGACGATGGGAGGTTGGCCGCGGCGGCGAGGAGGCTGGGCGTGAGAGTGGAGGGGGTGTTTTACCGAGGCAGGAGGCCAGATAGGTAGGACCCCGCCGCGGCGGCGACGGGTATTGTGAGGTTGTCCTCTGGGCTTGTCGCATCTGCCACCACCACCAGCGCGGTGATGGCTAGGGCCGCCAGCGGCGGGTAGCCCGCGGCCATCAGCGCCACTACGTTGGCTAAAGCCCCGGCGAGGGTACCGGCCACGGTTATTCTCCCAATTTTTCTGCCCCCAACGGCTGTCCCAACCACGGCGCTTACCGTGTCGTAGACGGCCATGCTCACTATGGAGGCGAGTAGGTGTTGCCTGCCAAAGAGGGTCAAGGCGGCTAGGAAGCCTACTCCGCCCATTAAAACGCCGAGGTAGCCATGTCTCTTTTCGTAGTCTCTTTCCGCCATGTCTATCAACTCCTCCAGTTGCCTAAGGGCTCTCTGGTACTGAAGCCTTAGCTCTGGCCTCTCAATGGGGATGAGTTGTTCAAGCCTGTTGAACAAGTCCTCAAAGGTCTTAAACACGTTGCGGCGGAATTCAACCCACGCGGCCGGCTGCCTGACTTGTATCGAGTAAATGAAGCCGCTGGCCACCACCAATAGGGAGATGTACAATTCGGCAGAGACGTCTACTAGGAAGGGCACTGCGAGCAACGCTACAAAGGCAACGTGGATCGCCTTTCTCGCCGCGAGAGTCTTTAACGACGCCCATTTTGACACATGCGACAAGACCCCCGGCTATATATCCTTTGGGCAGACGCCCACTATGACCCTCAGCGGGGCGCCTCTCTTAAGCTCTGCCACCAGCCTCCTATCCAGCTCTGCCGCGGACTTGTCACTGGCCACGGCCACCGTGGACTCGTCCACGTACTCCGACTTCCTGACCACGAGCCGCCAGCGGGAGGTGGGCGTCCACCTCGGCGTTTTGCCCACGACGTAGTCCACCGCTGTGCCTACGTCGAGTATTATCACCACGGTGCCCTCATGCGCCAAGGCGTGGAGCACTTGTGCGTCTAGCTCGCCAGCCGCCTTCTCGGCGCAACAAGCCACTATGCAGTCGCCCCGCTTTGTCACATACGGGTCCTTCGTTATTTCAAGCGTCCTCCTGTTTGTGGCAGTGATGTTGGGGTGGCCGCGTGCGGTAAACACGTCGCGGGGGACGTCGCCCCTCTTCACTTTCTCTAGGCACACGATATTATTTATTGACACTTTTTCAAAGTTGCCATGGACGTCGAGGAGAGACTTTCGCTAGTGCTTCGGTACCCCACTGAGGAGGTGATCACAGTGGAGGAGCTTAGGGAGCTCTTCCAGGGGGGCTACAAGCTGAACCACTACATTGGGTTTGAGATAAGTGGGTTTATCCACATAGGCACAGGCGTGGTGAGCATGTCGAAAGTGGTAGATCTGCAACGCGCCGGGGTGAGGACCACGGTTTTTCTAGCAGATATTCACTCGTGGCTTAATAACAAGCTCGGGGGCGACTTAGACACCATTAGGCGGGTGGCCGTGACGTACTACGTCGAAACCTTCAAGAGGATTATAGAGGTCCTTGGGGGAGACCCGGACGCCACGCGGTTTGTCCTCGGCTCAGACCTCTACCACCACAACGACGAGTACTGGTTTCTCCTAATGGATATAACTCGGCATCTAACTCTGTCGCAGGTTAGGCATAGTTTGACGATACTGGGCAGGAAGATGGGGGAGTCCATCCCCCTCGCCTACTTGGTCTACCCCCCGCTCCAGGTGGCCGACGTGTTCGCGCTCGGCGCCCATATTCCACACGGGGGAATTGACCAGCGGAGGGCGCACATACTGGCGAGGCAAGTGGCAGACAAGATTAGGTTCTACCCCCTCACTGTTGACGGCAAGAGAATTAAGCCAGTGGCGCTTCACCACAGGCTACTCCCAGCTCTCAACATATCCTCCAAGCCCAGTAGCAAAGAGGAGTTGAGCGAGCTTAAGATGTCGAAGAGCATCCCCCAGAGCGCCATTTTTGTCCACGACAGCCCCGAGGAGATTAGGCAGAAGGTGGCCAAGGCCTACTGCCCGCCGCGTGAGGTAGAGTACAACCCCGTGCTGGAGCTTCTTAGGATAGCGGCCTTCCGCGAGGAGAGGAAGACGCCGCTGGTTATTAAGAGGCCGGAGAAGTACGGGGGAGACGTGGAGGTGTGGAAGTACGAGGAGCTTGAGGCCATGTATAAGGAGGGGAAGATACACCCGGCAGACTTAAAGGCCGTGACGGCCGAGGCCTTGGCCGCGCTGTTGGAGCCGGTGTATAAGTTCTTCCAGGGGCCTGGGGCGAAGCTACTTGAAGAAATGAGAAACATAGCTATAACCCGCTAGGAGGAGGGCTCTGAGCGCGGCAAGCGACCTGGGGTCTGTAAGCGCCGCCGTTGCGAGAGTTTTCACGTGGTCGTCGTAGTCCACTGCGAGGTAGTCTCCGCCGCTGAGAGTTTTCAACAGCCGGTCAACGGCCCTCTTCCCGTAGAGAAGCTTGAACAAGAGGTGCGCCGCCCTCAGCCTCATGCGCAACTGCCGCGTCCCCTCCTCGTAAAGGCTTGGGGTGCCCCTCGCCAAGGCCTCCGCGGCCAGCTTCCCGCTTTTAACCGCGAGCACGATCCCCCCGCCGCTGAGGGGCTTGACGAGCCCCGCGGCGTCTCCCACGAGTACCACTCTGCCGTGCACCACCCTCTGCACCGGAGGTCCGGCAAGCACGCCGCCGCCAAACGGCCTGTCCACAGGCGACCCCTTTAACAACTTCACCAGCTTGTTCAACTTTTCCACTAGGCAGCACTTGTCGGCTAGGCCTACGCGGTAGACGCCCTTGTCCACTTCAACAACCCATGCAAAATACGCCTGGGAAATCTTGGGGTTGTATACGACGGTGATGCCGGGGAGCTCAGCCGGGCTTTTTACGTCCACTTGGAGGCCCGGCAGTCTGACCACCTCGCCGTACGCCCTAGAGAGGCGCCTCAGCGAGCCCTCGGCCACTACGATGTAGTCATATGGACCGTACTTCTCCCCCCTCTCTGTGTACAAGTACGGGCCCTTGATCGCCGTCACCTTTTCGCCAAAGCGGATGTTGGCCACGTGTTCTGCGAGACGCCGCTCCAGCCCCGGCCTATCCAGTAGGTACACCCCGCCTCTTATGCGGAAGCGGATAAAGTCGCCGTCTAGGTTTGTCACGTAGAGCTCGTCGTACCTCCTAACCACCACCTCTCGGGGGATGCCTACCCTCTCCGCCGAGACGGCGCTGACGAGGCTTGTGCAATGTCTGGGAAGCCCCACTACGTTGTGTTCTTCAAAGACTTCTGCGTCTTTTAAGGCGGCTGCTACGGACAGTCCAGCAGGACCTGCACCTATGACCGCAATACGCACGACACTATTTGTCAGCATTTATATATTCGGCTTCCACGGGGGCTGTGTTGTACAAGAAAGCGATTAGAGACCCAATCCACGGCTTCATTAAGCTCACTGAGGAGGAGGTCAAGTTTATAGACGGCGAGCCTCTTGTCCAGAGGCTGAGGTATGTGAAACAACTGGGCTTCGTCTATCTTGTATATCCAACGGCCACGCATACGAGGTTTGACCACAGCTTAGGCGTGATGTACATCGCCACGTTGCTTGGGGAGAAGATAATGCAGTTGATGGGCGAGAAAGACGAGGGCTTGCTTCAGCACCTCCGCATAGCCGCCTTGTTGCACGACCTGGGGCACCTGCCGTTTTCCCACTCCTTCGAGGCCGTGGTCAGCGAAGTTCTCCACATGGCCAAGAAGGGTGGGTGCGTCGATGTGGACCTTTCCATGTTTGACGTGGGGAAGCCCCACGAGGTCACGACTAGGCTTCTAGTGGATAAAGTTTCGCCAAGGCTCTCTGAGCTGGGCTACGACCCAGACCTCGTCAAGGCTTTGCTGTTTGACGGAGAGAAGTATAAGCCGTTTCACAGCATACTCTCGGGGGTATTTGACGCAGACCGGCTGGACTACATAATGCGAGATATGTATTTCACGGGGGCGGCTGTGGGCACCAGTTTTACACACATAGACCTCGAGCGAGTTGTGGAAAATCTCGAGGAGGCGGGGGACAGATTTCTGTTTAACGAGAAGGCGAGAGTTAATTTGGAGGGCTACTTAATCACGCGCTATAACTTGTATCGGCACGTCTACCTCCACCACAAGACGGTCCTTTTTACAGAAGTCGCGAGGAGCATAATAGCTGAGAATGTGGAAAAATGTGCGGAGGGGCGCGGGGGTGAGATTTGTCAATATCTCTGCGACCTCGCGAGATTTATATCAGGCGACGTAGATGAAGAGGTGGTTTGGAAGGCCACAGACGAGTACTTCGTCTCAGTCTTTGTCAAAGACCCAAAGTTTAGGGAGCTACTTTCACGCAAGCAGCTCGACTACGTGGCTCTTTGGAAGCGTGAAAAAGACTTCTTGGAGGTGTTTAAGGACCCCGTTAGGCTTAACGAGGCTGTGGATAGGCTTGGCCCGCCGCACTGGGCCTTGATAGACAAGTTGAAGAAGAAGCTCGTGGAGCGGCTCAACGTCGAGCTCGGCGATTCCAACTGCAGACTTGAGCCCAGCGACGTGTTGATATCTTACGTGAGCTTTGACCCCAGGGCAGAGGACTTGTATATAACGACGGCGCGGGGGCCTGTGCCAATATACGAAATTTCTCCACTGGTGGCCGCAGTCAACGAGGCGTGGAGGAGGGCCCCCCACCTCTTTGTGCACGTTAGGAGGGGGGTTTTGGACAAGTGCAAAAACGCCCTCGATATTTTAAAAGCGTCGTTAGAGCCGCTTCTCGAGCTGACTATTAGGAGAATCTCATCCTAGCGACACGCCGAGCGTCTTTTTCACGTACTCCGCTACCTCATCTCTAGTCTGTTCATACAGCGCCTTGCCCTCCTTTGTAAGCTCCACCACGCCGCCTCTTATCGCCACCTCGCGCCTCAGAAGCTGAGGCCACACCCGCCAGTTGTACCTCTCGCCGAGCTCCTCAACCGCGCGCCTGGCCAACTCGTCTATTTCCTCCACCTTGGCGGGGCCCTCGGCGAGCCGGCGCATTATGACTAGCCGGAGGTATTCCCCAATGGGGCTGTAGCGTACATATTGGACATACATACGATATAGTGAAACCTCCGTTATTTATCTCCAGGACTTAAGAAGAGGTGTAGGGAGGGAGGGGGTAAATTGAAAATTCCTGTGTAGAGGTGTGGGGCCTGTGGAGGTACCAGTGGTGTCTAGGTGGCAGATAGAGGACTTGAAAAATAGGTCTCGGGAAGTGTCCTTCGACTTAGAGCTTACCAAGAGCCGGGTTGAATATGTGGGCGGGTTTGCCAAGTTTGAGTACCGGGGCGTCTGGTACGAGGTGGCGTTGGACGAGCTTCCAGATGTGGACGAGGAGAGCTGTGAAGTATATGCATATGTGGAGGGGACGTGGCGCGAGTTGTCGATAGCTGAGAGCCGGTTTTATAAGCTGTGCGTGTTTAAGAGGGGCTGGGCCCCCACCTTGATGATAGATGGAATCACTATGCACAGCGTCTTGGAGGACCCCATGGTCATAACCGCGCGGAAGATTAGGAGAGTCGGCGGGCGCGTCTTTGAGTGTTGCACCGGCCTCGGCTACACAGCAATTGAGGCCTTGAGGAGGGGGGCTAGGCAGGTGGTCACCGTGGAGGTGGACCCCAACGTGTTAACTCTGGCCATGTACAACCCCTTTAGCAGAGGACTCTGGTCTCCTGCGGTGGATATAGTGGTGGAGGACTGCTTGGTCTTCATCGCCGCTGTTAGAGACTCGTCGTTTGACTACGTAATACACGACCCCCCGAGACTTAGCCATGCCACTCAGAAGCTGTACTCTGAGGGTCTTTACAGAGAGTTTTACAGAATTTTGAAAAGGGGCGGAGGGTTGTTTCACTATGTGAGTCAAACCGGCGTGAAGTACAGGGGGCTTAATCCACTGCGCGGCGTAGTGGAAAGGCTTAGCAAAGTGGGGTTCGTCGTAGAGGGGGCGGAGAGCGGAATTGGGGTGTATGCGAAAAGGCGCTAGAGGAGGTGGGGCACTCTGTTTAAGACAACGCCGCCTTCTGCAACGTAGACCATGTCCTCTATTCTTACGCCGCCTACGCCATCGATGTAGACGCCTGGCTCAATGGTTATAACTTGGCCTCTCTTCAGGACCTCTTTAGACGTGGCATAGAGCCGTGGGGGCTCGTGTACTTCAACGCCGACGCCGTGCCCCGTGGAGTGGATGAAGTAGTTGGCAAAGCCGTACTCTCCGAGGACGTCTCTCGCCGCCTTGTCCACATCTGCGGCCGGCGCGCCTTCCCTTACCGCCTTCTCTGCGGCCTTTACTGCCTCATATACGGCGTATACCGCGTCTTTGAGTACGGGCCCCGGGTTGCCCATTAGGAGAGTCCTAGTCATGTCTGAGCAGTACACGTCCTTCTTAGCCCCTATGTCCACCACCACTAGGTCGCCTTGTGTAATCTTCCTGTCCCCAAAGCGGTAGTGGGGGAAGGCGCCGTTGGGCCCTGAGGCCACTATTGGGTCAAAGGCAACGCCGTCTGCGCCCTCCTCCATAAACCACTTGTAGACCAGAGCCGCCACATCTCTCTCCCTTAGTCCGACAAGCCTCATTTCGCCAAGCCGTAGAAAGGCCCTCTCAGTTATCTTAAGAGCTTCTCTCATAAGTTCTAGCTCCCACTCCTCTTTAACGCTACGCAAGTCCAACAGCTCTGTAGACACGTCCACTCCCAACTCCTTGCTGTCGGAGGCTACTCTCCCCTGGAGCCTCTTGGCAACGTCCAGGAAGCTGGACGCTATCTCTAACTCCTCCCCAGGCCTCCTTGGGGGCAACTCTGTGGAAGCCAACGCTACGATTTTGTCTACGGGGGCGGTGGCCTTTGCTCTGGCGTAGTCCAGCCTAGATACATACAGGGTGGCGCGTCCCGTGGAGAGCTCTAGGACTAGCCCCAACGCGTCTGGCATACCCACCGCGTAGGCCAAGTTGGGGCTCTTTGTGAGAACCAAGTAGTCGAAGCGTTCTGAGAACGCCTTTGCCAGCTTTTTCAAGTTCCGCATGGCTAAAAATGGGCCTTATTTAATCTCTTCAGCGGCACGGGCTTGTCGTATTTTCTCACCACTGTGAAGTAGATCACTGTCACGACGTCCCTGTCACCCACCTCGCCGTATATCTCGCGTAGCTCGTTTATCAGCTCTTCTCTGCTTGTAAATCCCTCGGCCTCTACTACCTCTTCGCCGAGTTTTCCCAGCTCGGTGTAGTACACCCTTGTGATGAGGGCCTCGGCGTATATTTTGTCGCAACAGACTATGTATATGAGAGAGAGCCTCGGCTTCACTACGCCGTATCTAACAGTGACCCTCTTCCTCCCGCTTAGTACGCTCTCCAAATACTTCTCTTTGAATCTAACGAAGGGCCCTATGTCCACCTCTCTGCCCACAGACAGCCGAACCTTTATATTAATCAACCTTATGTACCCCGTGTGCGAGGTCGCCGCCGTGGAAGACCGCTTGGTCTTCTCAGGCCCCGAGCTTGAGACCGTAATGGCGTATCTAACCGTGAGAAACGTGGCGGAAAGGGTAGAGGTGAGAGACGGGGCCCTTCACATAACGCCCCAGCTCCCGGAGTTGGCCAGCGCCTTGAAGGCCTTGTGCAACTCCGACGTCTCGTCGCTTCTCCTGGACGTAAAAGAGTCGTTGTTGCACATGGGGTGGCTCGTGGAGGGGGGGAGGGACATTGTAAAAATTAGGAGAAGCAGGAGGGCTGGCGTTAGCGGCTTTATAACGTTTGAATACGACAAATTGAACAGAACGGCGTCTGTGGTAACAACCCAGCTCTGCCTCGCCGGGGAGCTACAGAGGCTGGGGTTTGAAGTGTCAGCGTCGAAGTACCTCCTAGAGGCGCGGAGGCACGTGAACTCCCTGGTGGAGGCCATAGAGCTGGAGGAGGAGCTGAGCAAGCTGACATGTTAGCGCTTATACTCCTAGTAGCTCAAATCGCGGTAGTGGCCTTCGCCGTGTATACGGGCCGGCGGAGGCTTAAGGCCATGATAAACGACGCACAAAACCACACAGAGGAGCTCGTGAAAGAGGACTTGCCCGAGGTGGACAAGTCCATCCTAAAGCTACTGGCCGAGAGACAAGGCGTCGTGTACCAGAGCGAGATTATGAAGGTGTTAGGCCTTCCTAAGAGCACGGTACACAAGGCGTTGAGGAGGCTCAGCGAGGCTGGCTACGTCGAAATACAAAAACGCGGTCGGCTTAACGTCGTTGTGCTTAAACGTCCTACTTCAGAGGCTTCAACAACTTAACTTCGCCGTATTTGCGCAGAGTGTCGATTATCAGCGGGAGGGGGGCTTCCTCCAAGCCGCTGTAGCCCGCAAGTCTTACGTCGTCCTCTGTAACTCTGATAAATCCGCTTCCAACCCTAATAGTGACCTCTTTTGGCCCATAAACAATCTTAAACCTCTGCCTAGCCTCAGCCAGCAACTTAGCTATCTCGGCGGCTAGGGCCAATTGCTCCTTAGTAGGCTTACCCCGCGGCTTTCTCTTCTTCAGCTCACTCAAGTCCTCTTGAGAAAAGTCGCCCTTCACTACGCCTTTAACCTTATCCACCACCACTAAGTTCCCCTCGTAGTCTACTACCTCTACGTTCTCGCCTCTCTCCACCCTAGCCACTAGCTCTTGTAACGTTATCTTCTCCACGGGGGGCTCAAATATTAAATTTAAAACGTTTAGCCGGACGTGGACTCCGCTTCCCCAGCCTCCGAATATCTTGCACACTTGTCCAAGTGCCCCTCCTGTGGGAGAGATATGGAGGTGGTCAACCAGTTTCTGAGAATAGACCAGCTGACGGGCAGGAGAGTCTTTGAGAGAAGTCTAACGTGTAAGTGGTGTGGTATAAAAATTAGGCAGTATGTACAACTATGAGCAGGGCAGTGCTCTACAAAAGGTCGGAGGAGTTAAAACAGCGCTACTCCCTCTACGGCTTGTTCACAGCCGTGTTCTACCTAGTCACTCTGCTGGTCGGCGGGGTAGTATACGCCTCGAGTAATCTCCCAGTGTACTTAAGCAGAAACGCCGCGGCGGCAAGCGGCTACGGCGATGTCATTTTTCTACAGAGCATCTTGGTCCTCATCTCCTTTATACTTCTGGCAACGTCGGCGCTTTTGATCTTCCTCTCCAGGGCAACTACATCCAGGGGAGAGTTTGCGTCGAGCTTTAAACTCCTCTACTCAGCAATTGTAACCGCTGGGGTTGCTCTGGGCTTCTCCGCCTCTGCCGCAGCGCCGCCAGCCTCGGGGATAGTGGGCTGGCCCCTCTACCTCTACCTAGCCCTCATCGCCGCCTCTCTAGCCATGACCATTTTCGCCATTACAATCCTAAGAGGCGTCACCAGCTACTATGCGCCTAGGCGGAAGTAGCGCGCCGGATCGCCTGTCTTCTCAATAAGAGATAAGCTGACAAGCGCGTTTAGCAGGTTGTTCAAAGGCGCCTCCAGCCCTTCGCATTTGAAAACGGCGCAAAACGCTTTCAACGGCTGGTATAAGTCGAGCTTTACCACATACGGCGTTTTAACAAGCCTAGAAATCACGTCGCCTTTAAACACGGCTGATACCCACGCCGGAAATGCCCGCTCCTTTCTCTCCCGCTCCAAGAGTTTTACAAGTCCCATTAGGCTTTTGAGGAATACAACCCCCAGCTCAACTCTGTCGTATTTCTCCAGTTGCCGCGTTATGTGCTTCCCTAAGTCTATGTAGACGTCGAGCACTGGCTCAAGGCGCTTCATGAACTTGACGCCCTCCACCGCCATGTCGCACTTAGCCTTGTCTGGACAAGTGGAGCAGGCATCGCCCAGCTTTTCTCGGGCACAGACGACGCATGTCCCAGTAATTTTACACATGTCAAGAGCCGGCGCCGTGAAGCCGCAGGAGGGGCAGGTGGCTATCCCCTTGGCAACCTCTAGATTGCCCACTAGTATAAATAGTCCCCCATATATAATTGACATGAGCGTCGCCATAGTGGCGGAGGCCCAGACGCCGGATGAGCCAACGCGAGATATATACTTCGAAGTCAAGAAGAGGGGGCTTAAGACTAGGTATATACCTATACAGAGGCTATCTGTCAGAGTAGCCGAAGGGGGAGCCGTGGTGGAGACGCGCAGAGGGCCTCTCGACGCCTCGGTGGTTGTGGTAAGGGGGCTGGGGTATGTGGTAGACAGCAACACCTTAATGCGGCGTGTGTCCACAATTAGAATCCTCGAGAGAAGCGGCGTGGCAGTCATAAACCCAGTAGACGCGCTTATGACGTGTAGAAATAAGCTGGAGAGCATATACCTCCTCAAGCTCGCGGGCATTAGAGTCCCCTACACGGTGGCCACGGAGGACTTATACTACGGATACGCCGCCGCTAAGGAGATGGGGAAGGTGGTGATAAAGCCCATACAGGGTAGCCGGGGCTTCGGCGCCATGATGTTCAACGACCCAGAGGTGGCCTTCCAAGTAATGCGCACGCTTCTTGTGGCGAGGAACCCCCTCTACATACAGCAGTACATAGAAAAGCCAAATAGAGACATAAGGATAATAGTAGTGGACGGAAGGCCCATCGGCTGTATGTACCGGGTGTCTAACAGCTGGAAGACCAATATAGCGCAGGGCGCTGTGGGCATTCCTTGCAAGCTCGACGCCGAGTTAGAGGACATAGCGGTCAAGGCCACTAAGACGCTGGGCCTCGTCTACTCCGGAGTGGACATAGGCGAGGGGAGAGAGGGCTATGTGGTGTTTGAGGTCAACGCGAGCCCCGACTGGCGGGGGTTTAAACAAGCCACTGGGATAAACCCCGCCGTGTACTTAGCCGACTACATAGAGCGCGTGGCTAGGCGATAATTATTTTACCTCCCACGAGAGCGGCCCTGTGACTAAGTGGATTTTGAAGTGCATGACATGCGGCGAAGAGAGGATACTCGACGTGGGGTTTAATCTGGCCCTCTTTGGGGGGAAGCTCTTCATATACTGCAGGCGTTGTAAGGCCAATAGAGAGCACCTAATACTGGGGTGCCTAGACGGCGAGTGCCCAGCGAGTGGGGCAGATGTAATAGATTAGCAGATGAGCCTCAGTTGTATAATGCTACTGGTTATTAGGTGAGAAAGCGCGTTGATGCTCCCCAACGTGTTTAACACCTTGCCCAACTCCTCCGCCTCCTCTGGGTCAAGCTTGTCTAAGATCCGCTTTGCCTCCAGCCTCTCCCTCTTCTTCTCAAGCTCCGCCTTTAGCTGAGACAGGGACTGGTTGACAGAGGCCATGCTCTTCTCCATGTCTAGGCAGGCTTGCCTAAGCCGCCTCTCCCTCTCCTGCAACCTCTTTATCTGCTCGTTGTACACGTCCATCCCTATGACTCCCTTTAGCAGCGCCTCCTCAAGCTTGTGGTAAGACTTGTCCAGCTCTCCTCTGGCCTTCTTCAACTCCTCAATCATCTTGTTAACTTCTCTGACCTTTATTTCGAAGAACTTGGGCAACGCCGAGACGTCTAAGTCCACGTACTCCCTAGTTATCTTAACCCTGGTGTTGGAAGTGTCTAGGTAGTACGTCTGCCCATTTGCGTCCTTTACCTCAAGCGAGACGAGCTTCTTCCTCTTTACGTCGAACTCCCCCTTCTCAGCCACGCCTATTAACAGAACTCCGCCAATGTAGACGGGCTTCCCTCTGACGGTGGGGAGCTTTACGTCCTTCTCCTTCTGCTTAGCGACAGCGCCGAAAAGCCTCCAAAACACGTAACACGCCGCACAGGTATTAATATAGCCAAGGTTCAAGATACGGTGTATACGCTTGAGCAACTACATGAGGAGATAAAGAGGTGTACAAGGTGTCCACTGCACAAGACTAGGCGCAACGCTGTCCCTGGCGAGGGGAGTGGAAGACTTGGCATAATGATAGTCGGCGAGGCGCCGGGCTCCAGCGAAGACGAGCAAGGCAGACCCTTCGTGGGAGCGGCGGGCAGTCTGTTGAACAAGACGTTGTCGACGCTAGGCGTAGAGAGGGGGGACCTCTATATTACAAACGTGGTGAAGTGCAGGCCGCCGGGAAACAGGACGCCTACGCGCGAGGAGGTGGCCGCCTGTCTACCATATCTACTGCGCCAGATAGAGATATTGAGGCCTAGGCGCATAATTGCGCTTGGCGCAGTAAGCGCCGGCGCACTCCTGGGGCTCATTGGGCGCCAAGTGGAAAGAGTTGGAGATGTGAGAGGCAAGTGTTTCCGTGGGAAAGTGGCGGGCGTTGACGTAGAGATCTGTGTGACATATCACCCAGCGGCAGTCCTTAGAAACCCAAGGCTTAGAGGGACGTTTGCAGAAGACTTGGCGGCTTTCCTAGGCGGGGGAGGGCTTGAGCGGTACTTCTAAAAAGTTTAATAGGTGTAGTATGTCCCGTGGACTTTCTGTGCGCTAGGCGCGGGTGCTCTGCCGAGGATCACCTGAAGGAGTTTGACTATGGGTCTAGCCGCTACGGCCTTGGACATGTCAAGAGGGCTCTGTTGAACCTCACCGCGGAGCAGATGGCGGTGTTGCAGAAGATCAGCGTCAACTGGGTTAATACGAAGAACCCCATCTACATGTTTCTCTCTGGGAGCGTCGTAGTTGACTGCATATGGGACGACAGTTTGTGCAAACACTTGGATGCCATTAGTAAATCCGGCGCCGCGGAGCGCCAGGGCTCCGCCTTCTACCTGCCTTACACGTTGCTCAGCGAGGAGGTGCTAGAGAACCTGCCCCTCCCCGAGCTGTCCGAGGAGGACTATGAGATCAAGAGACCCTACGTAGTAAGCCTCAAGGGCATAGCCGGTGAGGCGGACGTAGTTGAAGCATTGGCGTCTTTCTTCGAAAGGGCCTCGGTGTTTCTGGGGAGGAGGATTGCCAAGGTTGTGAGGAAGGTGCCATATGTGCCTCAACTCGCCAACAAATACACAGACAGGATTGATATACTCTTAAAGGGGGTTGACAACAGCTTGATCGGATTTAGCTACGTGGACGTGACTAAGACATACCACCTGGGGTTTACAGCTGCCAAAAATCTCTTGATGTATGGGCTCGACTACGTAGTCATACTCCACCCATATGTTGACCACGACTTTCACAAGGGCGTAGGTAATAGAATTAAGAACCGCTGGGACATCGCGGAGGTGGGCTACGCATCGGTGAATTTGATGGAGGAGGAGGTGCACATGTACAAATTGCCTAGGGCTAACAGGTACCTAAAGATGAGCCTCTCTGCGCAGAAGTACTCCAGCCTAATTAGGGACTACGTGGAGACGCTATGAGGACTTTTGAACGCGCCTATTCCATCCTCTTTGGCAAGTCTGCCAAGAACATAGCCGTCGTAGCAACGCTACTGCTGGCTCTACTGGCTACGATTGAGAGCTTGAGCCACCCACTTGCCCTACTTTACTACGCCGTATTTACGCTGGCCATGTTCGCCGTAGTGTTTGTGGCAGAGAGAGACGTGATTAATCCCAGGAGGGCTTATTACGTCTCCGCCGTGTCGGCCACTGCGACGGCGTTATTCGACGTGTTGTTTAAAAAGCCGCCTCTCGCCTTTGCCCTAATTGGCGCCTCCATAGTTGCCGTCGTTTTGCAGTCTCTCAAGTGCAAGTCGCCGGCCTTCTTAGCCCCCCTCTTCACAACCTCGGTTTTATACTATGCGCTAGGGTTCGCCGCCCTAGCCGTGGCCACGTTACTATACGCCGCCGTTATATACGGCATAAAGCCCGTGATTAACAGAATAACCGGCGGCCTAGATGCCATGTGCATGTTTTCTAGCTTTATATACGCAGTGTTTGCCGAAGACGACGTAATAGAGGACGCGTTTAGAGAGCTTGGAACTGTGGAGAGAGTCCCTCTTCACCTCTACGTAATTGGCAAGAGGCATGTGGTAGTGGTATCAGACTTTCACCCTGGGCCTTTTAGGCATATTGGGGGAGGCATGTTGGTGGATATTTTAAACAGAGAGGTTGAGAAACTTGGCTTCACTTTCACGTTTTTACACGGCGTGGGTAGCCACGAGAGAGACCCCGTCTCTCAACATGCCGTATCTAAGATAGTCAACGCGGTTAAGGACGCCTTGTACTATATGCAAGACGGAGCGCCGGCAAGCGGCGTGGCTCCCACTAAAGTGGTTATTGGCGATGTAAAGTTGGTGGGATTTAGCTTGGGGACTTTGCCTCACCTCGCGGTTGTGAGTAGGGTCAACTCTGCCACAGATGATATTCCGCTCTGGGTTGCCCGGCGCGTAGAGGGCGGTATGTACGTACTTGTGGACGCGCAGAATAGGTTTGATGGAGTGGTGAGGTGGCGGGAGGCCGACGTGGAGAACTTGGCTGAGGCAATCAAAGCGCTACACGAGGCTCCCCACTGCGGCGCTTTCGAAATCGGCGTAGGCAAAGCCAGCGCGGAGCATATAGATCCGCTGGGGCTTGAGATTGGGCCAGCCGGAGTCTCAGCCATAGCAGTGACGTGCGATGGGAGGAGGGGGCTCCTCATAGTGTTCGATGGGAATAACTTAGACAGGAAACTTTACGACGAGTTAGTGAAGAGGTACGGGTCAAGGTACGACGTGGTTGAAATAGCCACTACAGATACTCACAGGTCTACCGGTGTCGGATTTGGCAAGGGGTACCGCGTGGTGGGCGAGAGGCTAAGCCACCAGCGAATTTTGGAGGTGGTGGACAGGGCTGTTAAAGCGGCAGAAGCCTCTCTAGGCCCGCATAGAGTATCATACCGGAGGCTAGAGGTGGAGGCGGAGGTCTTGGGGGAGCTGGGGTTTCAGAGAATTCAGAGGGCGGTCAGAGTATACAAGAGGGTCGGCGCGTTAATCGTGTCTGTGATATTTGTTTTGCCTCTGGTCGTAATTTCGCTGTTGGCATAAGGCTTATATACAGACACGAGGGGGTTAATCATGTCTCATGAAGTCCCAACGTCGGACGTGGTGTTGGAATACCTAGAGTCGATGATGGAGCGGCTGGATCAGTGGGTGAAAGAGCAGGAGAGACAGGTGAAAGAGCTGGAGTCCCACGGCGAGGCTATGAAGGCCGCCGACCGCCTCGCCTTGCTCTATTCGGCGCAGGCAATGTTGAACTACATAGCCAGGGTGTTGAAGGACTTTGAATCATGGCTCAGCAATCCCGTTGTCACCTCGGTAATGCCCGAGGACATGTTGAGGAGGCTGGAGGCCATGCTGAGAGAAGTCGCAATCAAGTTTATCCAGGTGGACATAGCCCACACCTCTGAGTACCGCGACCTACTGTCAAAGTTCGCAAAAGAGGGAAAAGTCCCCTCAATCCTAATGCTGTATGTACAACAGAGGCCCCAGCCGCCAACTAGGAGGAGAGGCGGCGAAGAGGGAGGAACCCCGAGGTTCTTCTAAGCCTTCAACTCCCTATTTAACTCTCAGAAGATATTCCTCTAGGCCGGTGTTTTCTCCGCTTTGGGAATGTGCGCCTCTGAGAGGTGGCGCCGAGGCTTCACTGCGGAGGACGTCTTGCCGCCGCCCTAGGTGATGTGGTCGGGCTTGTAGATGTCTATTCTGACTTTGTAAACTCCTGGAGCGTAGTCTCGTACGATTCTCCTGTTTATTACTATGCAGTTTGGACACACGTCGCGGACTATTGCCTCAGCTTCTGCAAACGGCGCCTCTTCTCGGCCAGTGTGGTAGAAGTGTACGACGCCTCCGCCGTCTAGACACTCTAGGGCTAGGGGGAGGTACCTATACGCGCCTAGGGGGAGCGTTAGGAGAACTCTGTCAAATTTCCCCCTGAGAAGCGGCGCAACTGTCGCAACGTCGCCGTGGATGCCCACCGCGTTTTTCACCTTGTTTATTCTAAAGTTCTCCACCATGTACTTGAACCCCCAGGGGTTGAGCTCCACTGCCACAATTAGCCTGGGCTTTGCCAATTTGGCTATTGCAATGGCGTACGGCGCCACTCCGGCAAATAGGTAGAGCACTCTCTCGCCCTCTTTCACCATCTTCGCCACGTCTAGTCTATCTGTCTGATCTCTAGAGGAGAAGTAGACCTTGGTGGGGTCCACCTTTATGTAGTACCCGTGTTCCTTGTGTAAAACCTCCGTAGGACCCTCAACCAGTACTTCAAACTCGTAGAGCCTATATTCGCCTCTCCTCCCACCCAGCTTTCTCAAAACTGCGCGTACGTGTTTATTCATCTGTGTAATCGCCTTGGCTATTACGTGTTTGTACTCCTCTAGCTCTGGGGGGATCTCTACCACCGCCACGGCGCCGCTCCGGGAGCCTATTATCTCAAATGAGGTAGGCACCTTGTCGAGTAGCTCCGGGGGAATTGCCCCAGCGACTCTTTCCTTAAGCGACATGCGTCACACATGTGGGGTGAGATGTATCAGTCCCTGACCCACTCGTCACATTGTCAGAAGGGTAAGTTGTCTTCATTAAATATATAAACACTCACAGGGGTTTAAAACGTGTCTACTAGGAAAAAGAAGGCGGATGCCGAGGTGGCACAGGCGGCTACTGTCGCGGCTAGCCCAGATATCGACGTGGAGGAGCTCGAGGGCATTGGACGTGTCACTGGGGCCAAGCTGAAGGAGAAGGGGTACTACACTGTGAGAGACGTGGCCTACGCCTCTGTGAAGGAGTTGGCGGAGATCGTCGGTAGTGAGGAGAGAGCTCAGCAAATTGTGGAAGCGGCGAGGAAAATGCTTGGGCTTCACTCGTTTATCTCGGCTTTGGAGGTGTACGAGAGGAGGAAGAAAATTAGGCGTATTTCCACCGGCGTGAGAGCACTTGACGAGCTACTCGGCGGCGGCATTGAGACTAGGGCCGTTACTGAGGTGGTGGGCGAGTTTGGCTCGGGGAAGACTCAGCTGTGCCACCAGCTGGCCGTCATGGTTCAACTGCCAGAGGACAGGGGCGGGCTGGGGGCCAAGGCTATATACATTGACACAGAGAACACCTTCCGGCCAGAGCGCATTATGCAGATAGCCAAGGCCAGGGGCCTCGACCCAGACCAAGCCCTTAACAACATATTCTACGCCAGGGCGTACAGCGCCGATCACCAAATGGTGCTAGTGGAGCAGGCCAAGTCGCTGATTAGACAACACAACGTGGCCCTCCTAGTGGTAGACTCAGTAATCGCCCACTTCCGCGCCGAGTTCCCCGGCAGGGAGAACCTCGCAGAGCGCCAGCAGAAGTTGAATAAGCACATCGCCGACCTCCTCAGGCTGGCCGACGCCTACGACGTAGCCGTCGTTGTCACAAACCAAGTGATGGCCCAGCCAGACGTCTTCTTCGGCAACCCGCTGAGGCCAGCGGGCGGGAACATCCTCGCCCACGGCGCCACCTACAGGCTGTGGCTCCGCAAGTCCAAGGAGAACATCCGCATTGCCAAGATATTCGACTCGCCCTACCACCCAGAGGGAGAGGTTTCGTTCCGCATTACCGAGGAGGGCCTCGTCGACTAGAGGAGCAACAGCCAGTTATACAAGGGGAGGAATTTGAAATTTGTCAATGCGAAGTCCCAGAACTGGCGATATAGTTGGTAGACCGGGTGCTCCGCCAGCCTATTGACGATTTGCAACGCTTCAGAGAGGCGACCTGCCAGCGCTAGGCTTATTGACACGTCGTTGGCAAACGTGCGCACTATGGTATACGCCACTGTGTCTCCCTCTATTACTCCAGGGCTGGCACGCGCCATGAGAAGTTCGAAGTCGACCTTTGCCACCATGGAGTCCACTAGTCTGAGTAATAGGGCTAGGGAGAGCTCCGCCGCAAGCTCGTCTTGTCTTACGTCGGGCGGTATCGCCCATATCTCAATTAGCTGGGGGTCGACAACTGCGTGCGAGAGGGCGACCTCCCTCAGAACTGCGTACTTGTCCAAGGGCAGAGATATGTCTAGCCTGCTCAAGTCCCCTACCTCTAGCCGTGTTCTCTCTGCTCCCACCACTACCACGTCGATGGGGGGTGGGCCGTAGGCGTTGAGCAACTCCGAGATGAGGCGGCGTGTTTCTTCGTCGACTTCTTTCAACCATATCATGTCCACGGCTTGTCTTCGGCCAAAGTATAAAAATGGAAACACAGAGAGATGTATGCCTAAGTTCGACGTCATTTTAACCGCAGACCGCTCCATGATGTCTAACTACCACCGTAAGGAGTTTCTCGGCTTTGGGACCACTGGGCCTATCTTCGTGGAGTTGCCGTTTGGGCTATCTGAGAAGTTCCACTCTTTCCTCTTTGCGCCTAAGCTCAAGGTAGACAAATGGGGGAGGCCGCTTGAGGCGCCCTACGGCATGCGCAAGATTGAGGCCAAGCTGCTGGACGCGGGCATCAACGCCGCCGTGATAGACCCAGACCACGTCCACAAGTACATACACGAGGCCAAAGTGCTCATGTTAAGCCACCACGACTACTTTGGCCTAAACCCGCCCAGTAGCACGTGGGGGGTCATAGTGGGCAAGGAGCCCATGAACGCGTTATTCTTCAAGAGGTTCATGGAGAGACTGGCCCCCCATATAGCTAAAGCGAAGGCGTCCAACGGGCTCAAGGTAATAGTGGGGGGCCCAGCCGCGTGGCAGTGGCTCTACTTCCCAGAACTAGTGGAGCGCTGGGGCATAGACACGATCTTCGACGGCGAGGGGGAAAAGCTCGTAGTTGAACTTGTGAAAAACGCCCTCGAGGGGAAGCCGTTGCCTAGATATGTCTATGTGGGCGTCTCCGAGGCTCCCGACGTCTCAGAGATCTCCGAGATAAAGTACCCCAGCATAAACGGCTTAGTAGAAATTGGGAGAGGCTGCCCAAGGGGATGCGCCTTTTGCTCTGTGACGCTGAGGGCAATGAGGTGGTACCCCCTCGAGAAAATAGAGAAGGAGCTGAGGATAAACGCCGAGGCCGGCGTAGTGGACGGCATATTGCACTCAGACGAGGTCCCCCTCTACGGCTCCTCCGGCGTTGAGCCCAGGCCCGACAAGCTGATCGAGCTCCACAAGCTTGCCAAGAGGTACTACAGAAAGGTGGGGTGGAGCCACTCGACGTTCGTCGCAATTTACCACGGGGAGAAGAAGATGGGGAAGCTTTTCACAAAGCTCTCAGAGATCATCCTGGACGAACATCAGGACTGGTGGGGAGCGCAGATAGGACTGGAGACTGGCTCAATAAGGCTGGCGCGGCGGATAATGCCCGGCAAAGCTGCCCCGTACAAGATTGAGCAATGGCACGAGATTGTAGTCGAGGCCGCCGCAATTATGCACGAGATAAGACTTATACCGGCGATTACACTAATCGTGGGTCTGCCGGAGGAGGAGCCGGAGGACGTGCTAGAGACAATAGAGCTAGTGGAGAAGCTGAGACCCTACAGGAGCTTGATAGTGCCACTGTTCTATGTCCCCATGAGCCACGTAAGATCTGACAAGACTGGCTGGCTGGACAAGTTAAGCCTCTACCCCGAACACATAGATCTGCTTAAAGCCGTGGCCAGACACTCGATCTTCTGGGCGCGCGACATTGTGAACAAGTACTACTTCAAGGGGCCTCAGTACTTCCTACTCCGCCGCCTAGTCAACTTCTTCATATCCTACGTCGACAAGAGAATCGCCGAATTGGAGGACTACGTGGAGCGCTACAAGGCCGAGCTTAGGGAGAGGAGAGAGAGGGAGAGGAGGGGGGTGCTGGTGTTCACCCAGTAGCTCGGAGCCTCGCCTCAATTTGTTTTCTCAAGTCGACTTCTACCCCCACATGCGCTATTCCCAACACCTTGGCTAATAGGCAAGCCAGCCCGCACTCTCTGCAACATTCTAGTTTTAGCTCCTCGTCGCACTCTATCTCTCCCCCATTTTTACAGAACACTTCGCTGAGCATTTGCCACACTTCGTCTAGAAACTTGGCGCGGGGACTCCTAGTGGAGAAGGCTAGCGAGTTTGTAATTCCGTATAGGTCTGTTATATATAGTATGGACTTCGCTTGAAGCCGGGATGCGAGCGATGATATACACGGGAAATTCCTAGGCTTGAGATCCCCGCCGCACAGCTCTAAAACCTTCCTGAATTCGTTTAAGACGTCGTCGCTGGCCTCTACATACGCGATGACCCCTCTCCTCCAGTCCACAAGCGCGGCGCCTCGTCGCATGTCTCTCAGCGTTGAGTTTTATAAATTGATTTCTTCAAGCGCGTCATGGCAGAGCTGTGCTTCGCATGTACAGACAGAGAGTACGCAGTGCCTGTGGTAAACGTAACCTGTACTATATGTAAAAAGACTGTGAGCTGGCGCGAGGCGGTTAAGCACTATGCAGAGCACGGCAAGAGAAGCGGCGACAACGTGGCTTGTCCTCTGTGCGGCGCTAAGGTGAAAAGCCGCGAGTATAGGCGCCACGTGAGGATGCACTTTGTTAAAAGGAGGGAGAGGGGGTACATGTGCGGCGTGTGTGGGAGGTCGTTTATCACGCTGAGGTCGTTGCTTGTGCATATACAGAAAATGCATGAATGAAATTGTCCAACTTTTTCTCCTCATTTGGCCCCCCTATGTCGCAAACGGGTCGGCTGTCTTAGCCGCAAGACTGAGGCGTAGACACCCCCTAGACTTTGGCAAAAATTTTCTCGATGGGAGAAGGATTTTTGGAGATGGCAAAACCTTTGAGGGAGTTGCCATCGGCGTATCTGCGGGCACGCTACTGGGCTATGCGCCAAACCTAGCCTACAGCTATTTAACGCTTCTTGACGCATTTCTATTGGCCACAGCGGCCATAGTCGGCGATTTGCTTGGGGCGTTTGTTAAAAGGCGGTTGTGCATGCCCAGGGGCTACCCGGCATTTCCCCTAGATCAGCTCGACTTCCTCCTCATGGCCTTGCTGGTGTATAGCCTATACAGAGAGCTACACATCCCGCTTCTCCTAGCCGCGGTGGTTCTGACGCCCGTAATACACCGCGCTACAAACTACGCGGCTTACAAGCTGAGGCTTAAGAAGGAGCCTTGGTAAAAGATAAAAAGTCGGAGAATGCTTTACGCAATGCACATTGTAGTTGGCGACGAGTACACAGTGGCGCTGTTTAAGCTTCTGGGATTTGAGGGCAGAGTGATTGAGGACCCCCACAGTGCCCTGGATTTTATTAAAAAGGCTCTCCAGAACTACGATGTAATATTCCTCACGTCTACTCTTGCCAAGGCGGTTCGAAGAGAGCTAGACGATCTGCGTATGGCTAATCCACGCAAGCTTCTAGTGGAGGTACCCAGCGTCAAAGAGGGCATGGAGAGAGAGGTCAACTATCTACAAATAGTACGACAAGTGCTCGGCGGTTGAGATTATTTAAAAACCTTCACAATAAGTGCGGCGATGTCGCTTTTCGAAGATTTAATCAACGCAAAGATCAAGGAGCTGGAAGATCTTAAAAAGAACCTGTTAATCGATGTTGAGACTAAGATTAGGAAGGAGGCCGAAGCCGTCGTGAACAAGTCGCTTGAACGAATAGCCACGGTGGAGAGCGAGACGTTGCTTGAAAGAGAGAAGATTTTGTATGACGCCGTTGTTGAATCGAGGAAAATGATCGCAGAGACCTATGAGTCTCTACTTCAAGACCTCATAAATTCAATATACAATGAAATAGAGAGGATGAGGGGAAGCGAGCGTTATATAAACTTCCTCTCTAGACTCCTTGAAAACGCAGTAACCTACATCCAGTCAAAAGAAGTGGTGATTTACGCCTCCCCTAAGGATAGAGGCGTTGTAGAAACCTTGGCAAGGAAGCTTGGTCTGTCCGGACTCATAGCAGAGAGGGATATGAAGGGCGGCGTGGTGGTGGCGTCGAAAGACGGCTCCATTGTAGTCGACTATTCGATAGAGTCCATTATAGCTAACAAGGTGGAAGAGATAAAACACCTCCTCTACGAGATGACTTATGAGCGGTAGAATAGAGTATATATCGGGGCCCGTTGTTAAGGCTGAGCTACCCGGCGCGAGACTGTACGAGCTGGTCTTTGTGGGAGAGCTAAAGCTCTTTGGAGAAGTGGTTAGAATCCAGGGAGACAAGGCGTTTATACAAGTATATGAGGACACCACCGGGCTTAAGCCGGGCGAGCCTGTGGAGAGAACTGGCGAGCCTCTAAGCGCCTGGCTGGGGCCTACTATCCTCGGAAGAATTTATGACGGTGTCCAGAGGCCGCTTAAGGACATAGAGAGCATCTCTAAGAGCCCGTTTATAGCCCGGGGCATCGGCTACGACAAGGCGCCGCCGCTCGATTTAAATGCTGTGTTTGACTTCAAGCCAGCAGTTAAGCCAGGCGACTTTGTGCAACCCGGCGATGTGTTAGGCTCGGTTAAGGAAACCGAGCTTATAACCCACTACATAACCTATCCCCCTCTGCCAGAGAACGCGCCTGGCGAAGTGGAGTGGGTCGCCGATGGAAAATACAAGGTAGACGACGTAATTGCCAGGATTAAGACAAAGCGGGGCGTAGTGGAGGTCAAAATGTGGCATAAATGGCCCGTGAGAAGGCCTAGGCCATTCCGTGAGAAGCTCCCGCCAGTGGAGCCGCTTATCACAGGCGTGAGAGTTATTGACACAATGTTCCCAATTGCCAAGGGAGGGACGGCGGCGGTGCCGGGGCCATTTGGCTCTGGGAAGACTGTTATGATAAGGACTCTCTCCATGTTTGCCCAGAGCAGGATAATTATTCCAGTCTTATGCGGCGAGAGAGGAAACGAGGCGGCTGATGCCCTCCAGGGTCTATTGAAGCTGAAGGACCCATCAACTGGCAGGCCTCTGCTAGAGAGGACCACCATAATTGTAAATACGTCAAACATGCCAGTGGCCGCGAGAGAGGCGTCTGTGTACATGGGCACTACCTTGGGCGAGTACTTCAGAGACCAGGGATACGACGTGTTGGTGTTGGCTGACTCAACTTCGCGCTGGGCTGAGGCAATGCGTGAAGTGGCGTTGAGAATTGGCGAAATGCCATCGGAGGAGGGGTACCCGGCGTATCTGCCCACCCGCCTTGCCGAATTTTATGAGAGAGCTGGACGCGTGGTCCTAATTGGCAGCGGGGAGAGAGTGGGCTCGTTGACCATAGCGGCCTCCGTCAGTCCCCCGGGCGGAGACTTCACAGAGCCCGTCACGTCTAACACACTGCGCTTCATAGGAGCCTTCTGGCCTCTGTCGCCGAGGCTTGCATACTCCCGCCACTACCCCGCCATTGACTGGCTCATGGCTTTTTCGCGGTATGTCGACACGGTGGAGGTTTGGTGGAGTAAGAACGTTTCGCCCGAGTGGAGGCGTATAAGAGACGTATTGCAGTCGATCTTAGTTAAGGAGGCTGAGCTACAGGAAATTGTAAGAATTCTGGGCACAGAGGCGCTCAGCG
Source organism: Pyrobaculum calidifontis JCM 11548 (assembly GCF_000015805.1). Classification (NCBI taxonomy): domain Archaea; kingdom Thermoproteati; phylum Thermoproteota; class Thermoprotei; order Thermoproteales; family Thermoproteaceae; genus Pyrobaculum; species Pyrobaculum calidifontis. The sequence continues at coordinate 1,936,177 of NC_009073.1, forward strand.
AGTACGAGAAGCACATTCTCAACGTGGCATTTATGATAAGAGAGGGCTTCTTGAAGCAGGATGCATACAACCCGGTGGACACGCCCACCTCGCCCATTAAGCAGTTCCTCTTGATGAAGGCGATATACGTCTACTACGAGGAGGGGCTCAAGGCCATTGAGGCAGGGGTGCCCGCGTCTATTTTAAGAGAGCTAGACACTGTGAAGCGTCTGCCAAGGCTTAGAATGGAGCTCACCAACGATGTGGCAAAGGAGGAGCTTACCAAGTTTATAGAGGCGTTAACAAGCGAAATTAGGTCTACAACGGCTGGCAGAAGGCCATAATTTTTTAAAGGGCTAGTTAAGTCGTCACGTGTCTAAACAGACGCTTGGAGTAAGAGATGTGATACTAATTCCAAAAGAGGAGGCCAAGGCCTTAATGAGGCAACTGAGGCTAAGGCCTTGGCAACTTCCGTGGATTAGGGCAAGTGACCCACTTGCAAAATCTGTGGGAGCAAAGCCGGGGGATGTATTGAAGATCGTTCGCGATTCGCCTACCGCAGGCGAGGCGGTGGTTTACAGACTCGTGGTGCCTGGGTAACTTTTTAAAATACTTACTACGGGGGTCACAATGGTCGACTTGCTCCCCCTCCCGATACTCTCTAAGGATGGCGATGGTGAGTTTCCTTCCCGGGACGACAGGTGGGCGCTTGTTGAGAGATTTATTAAAGATAAGGGGCTTGCGAATCACCAGATAAAATCGTTTAACGATTTTCTAGACAAAAGGCTACCGCGCATTGTTGAAGAGTTTAAGGTTGTCGAAACTGAGATCAAGGGGCTTAAGCTGGTATTGGAAAAGATCGAGGTGGGGTGGCCTAGGATAAAGGAGAGCGACGGCTCTGAGTCTTTGATATACCCCATGGAGGCTCGACTTAGAAATGCCACCTACGCCGCGCCTCTTTATCTCACCGCGACGCTGTATGTCGATGACGAGCCTTATGTCACCGAGACTTTTTACATAGGTGAGTTGCCTATTATGGTTAAGTCTAAGAGGTGTAACTTGACGAGGCTAAAGCCCAGCGAATATGCGAAAAAGTTCGAAGACCCGCAGGATTTTGGAGGGTACTTCATCATCAACGGCAGTGAGCGCGTTATAATCTCACAGGAGGACTTAGTAACAGACAGGCCAATATACGACGTAGGCGATAAGCCTTCTGTAAAATTCCTAGCAAAGACGATCTCCACGGGGATTGGGTATAGGAGTACATTGACCGTGGAACTGAATAAAGACGGCGTTATATACGTCACGCTTTCCGCAATGCCTGTAAAAATCCCGTTCCCAATATACATGAAGGCCTTAGGCCTAGAGACGGATGAAGATGTGGTGAAAGCTGTCTCAGACGACCCCGATATTCAGAAAGAGCTTCTCCCCTCGCTTATCGCGGCGAATCAGGTGGCTATAACTAGGGAAGACGCGCTCGACTACATAGGCGGCAAAGTTGCAGTGGGCCAGCCGCGGCCTGTGAGAATTGAGCGTGCGCTTCAGTTGTTGGATAGGTACTTCCTCCCGCACCTTGGCACAACTACCCCAGACGAGAAGAAGCAACAGGAAATTAGGCTAAAGAAGGCGCTTATGCTAGGCCAAATAGTCAAAGGGCTTGTCGAGCTTCAACTTGGCCGTAGAAAGCCCGACGATAAGGACCACGTGGGGAACAAGAGGGTTAGACTTGTCGGTGACTTAATGACGCAACTATTTAGAACCGTATTTAAGCAGTTTCTGCAAGAGCTAAGGAGTCAGCTTGAGAAATACTACGCTAGGGGGAGGATACCTCACATCCAGACCATAGTTAGGCCAGACATTATCACTGAGAGAGTGAGGCAGGCGCTCGCCACGGGCAACTGGGTTGGAGGCAAGACCGGCGTCTCGCAGATACTAGACAGAACAAACTACTTGTCCACGTTGAGCTATCTAAGGCGAGTAGTCTCGTCGCTTTCAAGGACGCAGCCACATTTTGAGGCCCGCGACTTACACCCCACCCAGTGGGGCAGGCTGTGCGCCGTCGAGACGCCGGAGGGTCAAAACGTCGGCCTAGTAAAGAACTTGGCCCTTCTCGCCGAGATTACCACAGGGGTAGACGAGAGAGAGGTTGAACAACTACTGTACAACTTGGGGACTGTGCCTGTGCTCAAGGCCCGCGAAGACGGCATACGCGGCGCAGAGGTGTATCTCAATGGGCGGCTCATAGGGATTCACCCCAACGCCGAAGAGCTTGTCGCCACTGTGAGAAGCCTTAGGAGGCAGGGGAAGATAAGCGATGAAATCAACATAGCCCACATAAACGGCTCTGTACTGGTCAACTGCGACGGCGGCCGCATTAGGCGGCCTCTCCTGGTGGTTGAAAACGGTAGGCTGAAGCTTACAAAAGACATAGTGGAGCGCGTGAGAAAGGGAGACTTGACTTGGGACGACTTAGTGAAAATGGGCGTGGTGGAGTACCTAGACGCAGACGAGGAGGAGAATGCACACATAGCTGTAGACCCCAGAGGGGATCTGTCCGGCTACACGCATGTGGAAATAATTCCATCGGCCATACTTGGCGCAATAGCCTCCATAATCCCCTACCTAGAACACAACCAGTCTCCGCGCAACCAGTACGAGGCGGCAATGGCAAAGCAGTCCCTTGGACTTCCGCAGTCCAACTTCCTCTACAAGCTGGATTCGAGAGGCCACATGTTGTACTACCCCGAGAGGCCCATTGTGACAACTAGGGGACTTGAGCTGGTGGGCTACTCCAAGAGGCCGGCTGGCCAAAACGCCGTAGTCGCCTTGTTGACATACACTGGGTACAACATAGAAGACGCCGTAATCTTAAACAAGGCCTCTGTAGAACGCGGCATGTTCCGCTCAGTCTTCTACCGCACTTATGAAACAGAGGAGCAGAAGTACCCCGGCGGCGAGGAGGACAGGATAGAGGTCCCCGACAGCTCTGTCAAAGGCTACAGAGGGCCCGAGGCCTACAGCCACTTAGACGAAGACGGCATCGCGCCGCCCGAGGTCTATGTGAGCAGCAACGAGGTGCTTATTGGGAAGACGTCTCCGCCGAGGTTTTACACAACGCTTGAGACCGAGCGCATTCTCAAGGAGAGGAGAGACGCGTCTGTGGCCGTGCGGAGGGGAGAGAAGGGCATTGTGGACAGGGTCATCATCACTGAGTCTCCTGAGGGCAACAAGCTGGTGAAAGTTAGACTTAGAGAGCTTAGAATCCCCGAGCTTGGGGACAAGTTTGCCTCGCGCCACGGCCAAAAGGGCGTCGTCGGCATGTTGCTTAGGCAGGAGGATATGCCGTTTACAGAAGACGGCATAGTGCCCGACATAATTGTCAACCCACACGCGCTCCCCTCGCGTATGACCGTGGGCCAGCTCCTGGAGAGCATAGCCGGCAAAGTGGGCGCCGCCACGGGGCAATTGGTAGATGCGACGCCGTTCGAGGGCGTGGGGGAGGAGGACTTGAGGAAGTTGTTGTTAAAGCTGGGCTTCCGCTGGGATGGGAAAGAGGTCATGTACAGCGGGATCACTGGGGAGAAGCTCGTCGCCGACATATTCATAGGCATAGTGTACTACCAGAAGTTGCACCACATGGTGGCCGACAAGATTCACGCAAGGGCGAGGGGGCCTGTGCAGATATTGACAAGGCAGCCCACCGAGGGGCGTTCGCGCGAGGGAGGCCTTAGGCTTGGCGAAATGGAGAGAGACGTCCTCATAGCGCACGGCGCCTCTGCGCTTTTGTACGAAAGACTCGTCGAGTCGAGCGATAAGTACGTCATGTACGTGTGCGAGTTGTGCGGATTGCCCGCGTACTTAGACGCTAAGACAAATAAGCCGAGGTGCCCCATACACGGAGACACTGGCCAATTTGCCAAGGTGGTAGTCCCATATGCGTTCAAGCTACTGCTTCAAGAGCTAATGGCACTTGGAATTTACCCCAAGCTTGAGCTTTCCGAGGTCTTAGACTAGTAGCCTTTTCGGGGTAAGGAAGCAGAAGAAGTCTGGATAGGCAGAAGTGGTAAACACAGCGATCATGTCTGTCATCGTGCCGACAAGAGGCTGAGTCTTTAGGGCGTTACTCGCGTTCGCAGTCCATGACCTCGCGTGGCTCCCACGAGCCGCGTGGGCGAGGCGGAAGCCCTTAGCCGCGCTAGGCTAGGGGCGCGGCGTAGATTAAACTTTATATATTGTTTTGTATCTACCGCCGTGTCCTTAAGGGAGGCCCTAGATAGCGTACCTCGCAAAATCATCAAGTCCATTAGGTTCGGGATCTTAAGCCCCGACATGATTAGGAAATATTCAGTGATGGAGGTCACCACGTCGGAGGTGTATGACGAGGGCGGGCTTCCCGTGAGGGGCGGCATTGCAGATAGGAGGCTTGGCGTGTCTGAGCCAGGCGCTAGGTGCGAGACCTGTGGTCAAACACATGACGTCTGCCCAGGCCACTTTGGGCACATAGAGCTGGTAAAGCCTGTGATACATGTGGGCTATGCGAGGATTATCTACGACGTGTTGAGGGCTACGTGCCCCAACTGTGGCAGAATAATGCTCAAAGACGAGGAGATAAAGAGGTACAAGGAGAGACTTGATAGACTTAAGGGCAGGTGGAGGTTGTTGGCTCAAAACCTACAGGAGAAGATAAAGAAGAAGGCGGCGGAGCGGGCCACATGTCCACACTGTGGGTATAAGAGGAACAAGGTGAGGTTTGAAAGGCCTTACTACTTCTACGAAGAGACGGAGAACGGCGCCTTGGTTAAGCTGGACCCGGAGACGCTCAGAGAGCGGCTCGCCAAGGTGCCAAATGATGACTTAGAACTTTTAGGCATAAACCCAGTAGTGGCTAGGCCAGAGTGGGCTATACTCAAGGTACTGCCTGTGCCTCCGCCGCACGTGAGGCCGTCAATCCAGCTTGAAACAGGCATAAGATCTGAAGACGACTTGACGCACAAGCTTGTGGATATCATTAGGATGAATGAGAAGTTGAAAATAGCCCTTGAGACAGGCGCCCCCACGAACGTCGTGGACAACTTGTGGGACCTCCTCCAGTACCACGTGGCCACTTACTTTGACAACGAGCTCCCCGGCATACCCGTCGCCAAACACAGAGGGGGGAGGCCGCTGAAGGGGATTGCCCAAAGGCTAAAGGGGAAGGAGGGGAGGTTCAGAGGGTCTCTCTCAAGCAAACGCGTTAACTTCTCCGCGAGGACTGTCATAAGCCCCGACCCCCACATCAGCATAAACGAAGTCGGCGTGCCCATAGACATAGCCAAGGTCTTGACTGTGCCAGAGAGAGTCACCACGTGGAATATAGATGCACTGCGTGAGTACGTGCTCAGGGGTCCCGAGGCGTGGCCCGGGGCCAACTACGTAATTACGCCAGAGGGGAGAAGGATAGACTTGAGATATGTGAAAGACCGGAGGGCGCTGGCGGAGAGGCTGGCGCCCGGCTGGATTGTGGAGCGACACCTCGTAGACGGCGACATAGTGCTATTCAACAGGCAGCCAAGTCTACACAGGGTGTCAATGATGGGGCACTTGGTGAAGGTGTTGCCTGGGAGAACCTTTAGGCTTCACTTGGCCGTGTGTCCGCCCTACAACGCCGATTTCGACGGAGATGAGATGAATCTCCACGTCCCTCAGACAGAGGAGGCGAGGGCCGAGGCTAGGACTTTGATGTTGGTGGAGAAGCACATAATAACGCCGCGCTACGGCGGCGCAATTATTGGCGCAAGACAAGACTACATAATTGGCGCCTACCTCTTGTCGCATAAGTCCACGTTTCTCACCAAGAAGGAGGTGGCGTACCTACTCGGGGCTGGAAAGTCCGCGGAGGATCCGCCGGAGCCGGCCATTTTACACCCAGTAGAGCTGTGGACTGGCAAACAGATAATATCCCACTTCCTTCCAAAAGACTTAAACTGGGTTCAGCCCACCGCGTTTAAGAGCAAGTGCCAAGACGCATATACCTGCGACGGCGACGAGTGGATCATTGTGATAAACGGCAACTTGGTCAAAGGAGTTTTAGACAAGAAGTCCATAGGCGCCGAGCAAGTGGACTCGCTGTGGCACCGCATTGCGCGCGACTACCCGCCAGAGGTGGCTGGGAGGTGGCTCGACTCATCTCTCAGACTCTTCCTCAGGTGGCTAGATTTACGCGGATTCACCTTCGGCATGGACTCGGTGTACCTACCTAAGGAGGCATACGACGAACTGGACAAGCTAATAGAGAGCGGCTTGAAGAAGGCCGATGAGCTAATCCAAGAGTTTAAGAGCGGGAGGCTTGAGGCAATGCCGGGCTTCACAGTGGAGGAGACCTTTGAGAACAAGATTACAGAGGTGTTGTCGAGAGTCCGCGAAGACGCAGCAACCGTTGTTGAGAAGTACATCAGGAAAAATAGCGAGGGCTACCTAATGGCCAAGACGGGGGCACGCGGTAGCATTGTAAACATCGTGCAAATGGTGGCCACCCTTGGCCAGCAGACTATACGCGGCGAGCGTATAAGACGTGGATACCGAACGAGGACTCTGCCCCACTTCCCTGTGGGAGACATAGGCGCCTACGTAGGCGGCTTTGTCAAAAGCTGTTTTAGGTGCGGCTTATCTCCAGTGGAGTACTTCTTCCACGCAGCGGCGGGGAGAGACGGGCTGATAGACACTGCAGTACGCACCGCGCAGTCGGGCTACATGCAACGTAGACTTATAAACGCGCTTCAAGACGTCTACGTGGCCTACGACGGCACAGTGAGATTCAGCGGGTCAACTTTGCTCCAAGTGTTGTACGGGGAAGACGGCGTCGACGTCAGCAAGTCCGACCACGGAAAAGTTGCTGACGTAAAATCGCTTAGGCTATGGGTGCGGTAATCTCTAAGCAAGAGCTACTAGCAAAGATCAGGAGCATATTACCACAGCCAATATATAAAGAGCTGGAAGCGGCGGTTAGCGAATTAGACGAGGAGCGTGCCACTAAGTTGATATACCGCGTCCTAAGGCTTTACCTCGCGTCTCTGATAGACCCCGGGGAGGCCATAGGAATCGTTACGGCGCAGTCCATAGGCGAGCCAGGCACGCAGATGATTCTGCGCTCTTTCCACTACGCTGGTCTTAGGGAATTCTCAATGGCGAGGGGTCTGCCCCGCCTAATAGAGGTCGTCGACGCCAGAAGACACCCATCGACGCCTCTGATGTTTGTATACTTAAAGCCTCCCTACAATAAGACGCGGGAGGCCGCAGAAAAAGTTGCCAAGCAAATACAACAAGTAACTCTTGAGATGTTGACCAAGGAGATTGATGTAGACTATGTCTCAGGTACTATTAGCCTAGTTCTCGACCAAGAACAGTTAAGGTACAGAGGGCTGTCTTTAAAAGATGTGGAAAAAATTGTGTCAAAGGTCAGGGGGAAGGATTTGAGCATCTCCATGAAGGGGAATGTAATAGTTGCCTCTCTTGCGGTTCCAGATATTTTAAAGATTAAGAAAGCTAGAGATAAATTGCTACAAGTAAAGATATCTGGGATAAAGGGTATTAAAAAAGTAGTATTGCAGTACGATTCTAAGAATGACGAGTGGTATATAGTGACTGAGGGCACAAATCTTGAGGCTGTGCTACAGTTGGAGGAGGTGGACAAAGCGAGGACCTACAGCAACGACTTACACGAGGTTGAGGAGGTCTTGGGCATAGAGGCGGCGAGGACGTTAATAGCACACGAGATAAAACGTGTGTTGGACGAACAGGGCCTTGACGTAGATATACGCCACATGTACCTAGTGGCAGATGCCATGACTTGGTCTGGTAGAGTAAGGCCCATTGGCCGCCACGGCGTCGTTGGAGCTAAGGAGTCTCCACTCGCCCGCGCGGCGTTTGAGGTAACTGTTAAAACGTTGATAGAGGCCGCGGTTAGGGGGGAGGAGGAGCGCTTCAAAGGCGTAGTGGAGAACATAATTGCTGGAAAGCACGTGCCAATAGGCACGGGGATCGTCAAGCTCTTAATGCGATTTTGATAAAGCTTAAAAATTCCTCTTAATCGCGCAGACGTGATTGACATAGGCAGAGAGTTGCAGGTGGCAATAAACACTGGCAAGGTGATTATAGGGCTTAGGGAAACTAAGAAGTCTCTCCTAACTGGCGCGCCGAAGTTGGTAATAATAGCGGCAAATGCCCCCAGGTGGGCTAGAGAAGACATAGAATACTATGCGAAGCTGGCGGGAGTGCCCATTTTCACATTTCCAGGTTCGAGTATAGAACTGGGCGCCGCGGCGAAGAGGCCTCATAAGATAATGGCACTCGCCGTAGTTGACCCAGGTCAGAGCGAAATTTTGAAGCTTGTGGAGCATGCCTGATATCAGGCTTACTGAAGATGAAATTAGGTACGCCACTCTTTTCGAGAGCATAACGGGGGTCACCCCCATAGACGTCGTAGTAGACCACGAGTACTCTCGTATCATATTTGTGGTACAGAAAAACCAAGCGGCGCTGGCCGTGGGCAAGGGCGGCGCTAATGTGAAAATGTTGCGCCAAATAATTGGGAAAGACGTAGAGGTAGTAGAGGCAGGCGACACGCCAGAGGAACTTATTAAAAACAGTCTGTACCCGGCAAGGGTTATCGTGGTGAAAATTACAAAGGCGCCGTCGGGGGCCAAGGTGGCTATAACTACGGTTGTGCCAGAGGACAAGGGAATAGCGATAGGGAAGAACGGCCGTAACATAGCTAGGGCAAAGCTTTTGGCCAAGCGTTATTACGACATCGAGAAAATTATCCTGGCATAAAGTTTATTAAGCAAGCAGTTGCGGTAGGCGTGCCTGGGAAAAAGTCGCCGTACGGCCTCTTCGCAGGCGGCAAGCTTAAGAAAAAGCGGCAGAAGTTTAGGTGGAACGACGTGACTTACAAGCGCAGGATGTTGGGCCTTGCAGAGAAGTATGACCCACTTGAGGGCGCCCCCATGGCTAGAGGAATAGTGCTCGAGAAAGTTGGAGTTGAGGCGAGGAAGCCTAATGCCGCCGTCAGAAAATGCGTCAGAGTACAGTTGGTAAAAAATGGGAAAGTAGTGACAGCCTTTGTGCCATACGACGGTGGCTTAAACTACATAAATGAGCACGACGAAGTTATAATAGAACGCATAGGAGGCCCCGAGGGCAAGTCTCTTGGAGACATCCCGGGGGTCAGGTTTAAAGTCGTCAAAGTAAACGGCGTATCTCTCTGGGCCATTTGGCGTGGTAAAAAGCAGAAGCCGACAAGGTAAATGCCAAAGGTCTCCATAGTTGAAAAGTCGCAGTTTTTTGCCAAGGCAGTTGTAGAGGGCGTGCCCCCATCGCTTATAAACTCGCTCAGGAGGGTAATCATCTCCGAGTTGCCCGTCTTAGCCATAGACAGCGTGGTTGTGGTTAACAATACGTCGGTGATGTACGACGAAATGTTGGCGCACAGACTTGGCCTTATACCGCTTACAACGCCGCTCAAAGACCTGCCGCCGATAGAAGACTGCGAATCGGGCCTCGTGGACCCCTCTGAATGCACCGTTAGGCTTACTCTCCAAGTAAACGCGACAGGAGATGTGGTGGTATATGCCGGAGACCTAGTGGCCGATAGACCAGATGTCGCACCGGTATATAAAGATATTCCAATTGTAAAACTTGTAGAAGGCCAGTCAGTGGTTGTTGAGGCTTATGCGAAACTCGGCCGAGCCAGAGATCACGCAAAGTGGCAAGCCGCACTGGCAAGCTACTACTACTATCCCAAGGTAGTTGTGAAGAGAGAGGAGTGTAGAGAAATGTGTAAAGAGGTGTGCCGCAATCTTGAAAACCCGTTAGAGTGCACGTTTAACAAGGCGACCACGTGCAAAGAGATGTGCGGAGGCGGCATCGTGGTAGAGTGGGAAAAGGATAAGTATGTGTTTTGGATTGAGTCGTTTGGGAATTATGACGCCGAGACTGCGTTGCGCGAGGCTTTTAGAATATTGAAGAAAAAATTTGAAGACTTTCTAGACGCCTTGAGCAGGAAGGCTGAGGCAAAACTTTAAATACTGGGCATCTCGGGGTGGCGGTATGCCTCCTAATCCCACGGGTCCGACAAATAGGCAGTTGAGGATGCTTATCAGATTTCTTAGAAAGGCCGCCACTGCCAACTCTGCCAACATATGGAGGGCCATTGCCGAACTCGTGGAGAGGCCTAGGCGGAGTAGAGTTGTAGTCAATGTGGGCAAGCTAAATAGAGTTGCCAATGATGGAGACGTAGTTGTAATCCCTGGGAAGTTGCTTGGCGGAGGCGAGCTCAAAAAGCGTGTCGTTGTAGCGGCCGTCAGCGTAACTCCAAAGGCGTGGAAGAAGGTGGTAGAGGCCGGCGGAGAGGTTTTGACAATACCTGAGTTAGTTAGGCGGAATCCCAAGGGGAGCGGCGTAAAGATAGTGATATGATCGTCAAAAAAGTTCTCGACCTTTCGCAAATACCTGAGAAAGGCGAAATAGTAATAGACGCCGAGGGACACATAATGGGCCGTCTTGCGTCATATGTGGCCAAAATCCTGTTGTCTAAGCCTGAGCTTCGGGTGGTGGTGGTGAACGCGGAGAAACTTGTTGTGACGGGGGATAGGAAGATGGTAGTGGAGTGGTTCATGCGCAAAATCAGCGAGTGGAGGACTCACTACAATCCTGAGAAGGCTGGGCCAAAGATACCGAGGAGGCCCGATAGGGTATTTAAGAGAGTTGTCAGGGGGATGTTGCCCAAGAAAGTTGAGAGTGGGCGTGATGCGTTAAAGAGGCTTAGGGTCTATATGTCGATCCCCCTGGACTTTATTCAGCGGCGGCGCCTAGTCCTCTATGAGGTTCCTGCCGCCAAGCTGAGGGTTAGGCCGCTCATGCAGTTTGTGACACTTGAAGAGGTGTGGCGCAGTATTGACCCAGCGGCGTGGGAGAAGTGGAACAAGGCCAAGGAGGTGTGGGCGAAAAAAATAAAACAAGCAACCAGCGGATAGGGTTATGGAAGGCGAGATGCCTTGGGTCTCTATCTTGCAGGAGAACCCCAGAGTCATTATCTCTGTAGGGAAGAAGAAAACTGCGGTAGCCAGGGCCATAATTAAGCCGGGGATGGGGCGGGTGAGAATTAATGGATATCCCCTTGAGCTTTGGCCGATAGAAATGGCGAGAGTCAAGATGCAAGAGCCTCTCATTCTCGCCGGCGATTTGGCTAAGAAGGTGGATATTGAGGTTAATGTGAGAGGTGGGGGGTATATGGGGCAGGCAATTGCCACTAGGATCGCCATTGCCAGGGGTCTTGTAGCTTATTTCCAGAGCGAGGAATTGAAGAAGCTGTACGAGGAGTACGACCCCTACATGCTTAAGGGAGATCCCCGTAGGACTGAGCCTAAAAAGCCTGGAATAAAGCACGCGAGAAGCAAAAGGCAGAAGGCTTATAGATGATTATTCCAGTTAGGTGTTTTACTTGCGGAAAGCCGCTGGGCCATCTCTACGCCGTTTTTAAAAAGCGGGTGCTGGCCGGCGAACATCCCGGCCGTGTCCTTGACGAGCTGGGCGTCGTTAGGTATTGTTGCAGAAGGACCTTAATGGCCCATGTGGAGTGGATAGACGACTTGCTGGTTTACGAGAGAAGGGGCTAAGTTTTATATATTGGAGGGTTTAAGGCTCAATATGTCGAAGTCGTCGCAACAAGTAAAGCTCCCATCTCCTATTAAAGTGCTTACAAAGATGTTAAACAAGGAGGTGGTGGCGCGGCTTAAGGGCGGCATTGCCGTAAAAGGCGTATTGACCGCCTACGACAGTTGTATGAACCTAGTGTTGGACGACGCCGCTGAGCTCGACCGAAGTGGAGAACCAGTCACTCGGTATGGCCGTATAGTGGTCCGCGGGTCGCAAGTTATATATGTCTCAGCCATCGACGTGTCCTCATGATAGTCGTAGAGAAAGTTGATAAAATTCCGACGGCCAAGCGGCTTGTTGAAATAGTGGAGAGGAAGGGCCAAGGGCACCCAGACTACATAGCAGATGGGATTTCCGAGTGGGTGAGCCGGTACTTATCTAGGTACTACCTGGAGCACTTCGGCGTAATTCTACACCACAACGTGGACAAGACTTTGGTAGTTGGCGGCCAGGCTGCGCCTAAGTTCGGCGGGGGCGAAGTTATACAGCCCATATACATAATAGTGTCAGGCAGAGCCACTTCAGAAGTTAAGACAAAAGATGGGACTGTGAAGATACCGCTTGGAACCATTGTGATCCAAGCCGCGCGGGATTGGCTGAAGAGCCACTTTCGTTTCCTAGACCCAGACGTGCATACAATAATCGATTACAGAATTGGTCAAGGCTCGGCCGATTTGGTGGGCATCTACGACTTGGGAGTGAGGGGGGTGCCTCTCGCAAACGACACATCGGTCGGCGTGGGTTATGCCCCCTTGACGCCGCTTGAGGAGCTTGTGTACAAGACGGAGAGGTTGTTGAATTCCCGCGATTTTAAGTCCAAGTACCCCGAGGTTGGCGAAGACGTCAAAGTAATGGGCGTTAGAGTGGGGAAGGAGGTCAAATTGACGGTGGCGTGCGCCATGATTAGCCGACTTGTCAAAGATAAGAGTCACTACATCTCAGTGAAAGAGGATGTAAAACGCGCCATTGAAGACTTGGCGGCTAAGATTATGCCAGATTACAACGTGGAGGTCACCGTAAATGCGGCAGACAAGCCGGAATACGACATATTCTATCTCACGGTGACAGGCACATCGGCTGAACACGGTGACGATGGAATGACGGGGAGAGGCAATAAGGCAAACGGGCTCATAACCCCTATGCGCTCCATGTCTCTTGAAGCGGCTGCCGGGAAGAACCCCGTCAGCCACGTTGGCAAGATCTACAACGTCGTGGCGCAGAGAATCGCGGATAGGATATACAAAGAGGTAAAAGACGTCGTAGAAGTCTACGTGGAGGTAGTTTCGCAGATCGGCAAGCCGATAAACGAGCCCAAGATCTTGAACGTGGAAATATTAAGCAGTGGCGAGCTGACTGGCGAACTGCGCAGAGAAGCCGAGGCTATTGCTAAAGAGGAAATGGACCGAATAACGCAGGTAACTGAGCTAATTCTGAGAGGCGAAGTAAGCCTATACTAGGCCCCGACGGTACTCCTCCACTATTTTCTTTAAGTCAACGCCTTTGCGCTCGTCTAACCTCCTCTTAATTTCGGCTACGAGCTCCGCCACCTTGTCCATGTCTACTACGTAGAACTCGCCGAGGTCTAGCTTCACCACCTCCTTGAGGGGCACCCCGAGCGACTTGCGCGCAACTGCCTCATCGAGACTTTCAAAGTTTTTACATATGGTCCCGGCATATTCGCCGCCGCGGCACTCGGACAGCTCAGTCTTGTGAACCACCCTGTATCTCTCTCTGTCCATGAGGACTTCTACAAAAGTCTTCTTGAGCGAGTTGATCTCCGCCTCCTTTTCGCCTAATGTTCGCAGAAGCTGCTCTATTCTCATTTGCATTTCCCTGTATTTGACGTCCTTCCACTTCTCGTCTTCCATTGCCCTACGCAAGGCGGCATTCTCTCTCCTCAACTCCTCTACTTCCCTCTGCAACTGTTGGTTCTCGTACTGCAACGCCTTTACAAGCGAGGACAACTTCTCGTCTTCTGAACTACAGGGCTTTTCGACCGTTATATACACCACCCTTGTCTCACCCCTCTCCTTTCTCTTAAGCGCCTCGGAAACCGCCTGCGCAATAGAGTAGCCTCTTATTACCAGCGCCTTCGCATACGCCATCTGCTCCGGCTTAAGAATGGCGCCAAACTCTTTCTCAATTCTCTCAAACTTGGGCTTGTACTCCAAATACGCCCTATACGCCGCGGCCAGCGCATCTCTCTCATGAGTAGTCTTGACCCGCCAGCCAGTTCTTTCAACTATCTGCGCCTTTTCCTCCGTCGACAAGTCTCTGCCAGGTGTGTACAACGCCGCCCCCACCATTGCGGCGAGGCGTTTGACGTACTCCGGGGCCTCTCCCACGTCTGTCGCCACGAGGACGGGGACGCCCCACTGTTGTACATATCTAACTAAATCCCCGCGTGAAAAACTGCGCCGTGCCACCGTGTCTAAAACTTCCCCGTCCAGCGTCAAAATGGCTAAGCCTGTCACAACGCCTGGGTCCACGCCGATTATTAGGTAGCGCAATGTATGCGCCTCCTCGCCGCGTTTGGCTGGGAGAGAAAATATGGAGACTGCCACGTCTATGCTCCTCATGGGCTTGACGTAGCGCCTCACCACCTCTCTATTTGCATACACTACAAACTTCGCAGAGCTCACCTCGCCAGACTCCTCTTTTACAAACAAGTCGTAGTCTAGTTTAGCCTCCTTAAGCCTTGCCTCGATCTTGGCCATAAGCGCCTTTATCCTATGAGTCACATTCCTCATATACCGATTCCTGCTCATGCCGCCCGGCGTCGTGGAAATGCGGCGGTGTATCAAGATTACGGTCTCCTCTTCAAAAAGTTTAACCGGCGTGCCTACCCCCCTCTGTGCAAGCATGGCTAGGTAAAACGCGGTCTCAAGGGGGTCTAGCCGCCCCTTTTCAACACCGAAATATTCTCTGACAAGGTCCTCGGTGCTTTTAAGCTCCATGCCCCTGGTGACCTCCACCACGTTAACCACGTAGGGCAGTCTGCCCAACGCCTTGATCAACAGCCGGCCGTGTTGAAACAGCTCGCTTACGCTGTCGACAGCCAAAACTTCGCAACGGTATTTTTTAAACAGATTAACCAAGTTGCGTACGTCTGTTACCCCTCTCTCCACGACGACATTATTCTCAAGAACCACGTAGGCAAATCCGCCGCCAGGCACAACGTCTATGCCAAGGATGGGCACGTGTTACATTCTCAGGTTTTTATTTATGAGCTCCACAAACGCGTCCCCCATGCCGCGGCCGAGCTCGAAGTCCTTTAACTGAAGCTCAACCCCAACCCTTCGGAAAAACGCTGAGATGTTCTCAAGGTCGCGTCTTAGATACGCCTCGGCGCCTGGGCTATCTGTAGGCATCCACTGCGGCCAGTCGATGACGTAGCCGCGCTCTCCGGCAATGACGTTGTAGGGAGAAAGGTCTCCGTGGACGATGCCTATGCGCAAGGCCGTGGCCACCGTCTCTAACACGTCCTCCGCCACTCGTCTAAAGTCGCAACTCCTACATCTATACAACTCTACGCCGTCTATATATGCCATAATAACGACGTGTCTATTCACCGCTATGGGCTCTGGGACGTGCCCCCCCGCTTCGAACACTTTTTCAAGGGCAAAGTACTCGGCAAGCGCAGAGAGCCTAGTTTCGTATACCTGGGCGAGGTGCGCGTACTTTTTCACAAGTCTTTGAAACGCCTTCTCATACCTAAAGACAGAGACTCCGCCCCTGTGGAACTTGACGGCGAGTTTAAAGCCAGAGGGGCTCTCCCCCACGTAAACTACCGCCTCCTTGCCAACGCCGACGGGCGTGGGAGACAGCTTCAAGACCTTTCTCTTAACCCTTAGAGTATGTATTGCAAGCACGTCGTAGCCTTGCGCCGTTATCTTCCACCCAAGATATGGGGCAACATTGCGGCGTAGTAGGCCGAGGTAGTGCAACCGCCGAATTATCTGCGCCACCTCTTCGCGTCTACATCTGCACCACCTCTCAATAACCTCCTGTGGCACAAATTCGTACCTCCTATGCCCAGCCTCAATCATCCTCAGAACTCTCAAATCCCTCTTCTCCAGCTGGCCATACGCCTCTACGACGTCTTTTATCACATATATACCCCGGCTACGTCTTTTAAACGTGAAGAGGATTGTTACACTAGTTTCAAGAGAGCAGGCCGAGGTTGGCCACAGATTTAGAGTTTTTGGCATACCAGACGAGTGTAGAGAGTGTAGGCTCTACTCTGTGTGTCTCGGGCGGCTGACCCCGGGCAGAAGCTACATAGTAGTGGAGGTGAGACCCTCGATGGGGCAGAAGTGTAAGATTACTGGCGGCGAAATGGTGCCCGTGGTGGTGGAAGAGACCCCCATAGTTGGCCTGCTACCGCTTAACAAGGCGTTGGAGGGCGTCGTAGTTACTTACGAGGACGAGTGCGCCGGTTGCGATGGATGCCCGAGCAACATGGTGTCCAAGGGAGAGAAGATTAAGGTTGTAAAAGTGTTGGGCAGAGCCAAGTGTCGCGGCCGCGAATTTGCTATCGTCGAGTTTTACGCCTTAGGAGCGCCTTCACTCTCAGGAGCAAGTTCCGCAGGGATTTCTCAAGCCCCCTCTCGCGTGCCTCTTTCAAAACCTCCTTCAAAATCGCCTTCGCCTCAGAAGTCTTCCCCTCGAGGGCCAACCTCTCGGCTTCCCTAAGCCTAGTGATTAACTTTGCCGCCACAGCCTCTAGCTCCTCAGCCATGAGGGGGCATATGGTAACGTTTTAAAAGTTTTAAGCCAACGGCCTCTGTGGACCGCGTCGCGGTTTATATCAAGAACCTAGAAGAGGCCTTGTCCACGCTCGTGTTAAAAGACCCGGCGTATAGAGACGTGGTCGAGTTGGCTCGGGCATACCTCAAAGACGCCAAGTACTACTACTCTGTCGGCGATAGAGAGACTGCCCTCGCCACAGTTTCATACGCGGAGGGCCTCCTCGATGCACTGAGGATCATCGGCGGCGCCGAGTTCACTTGGAAAAAGCCTAGCGAGGTGAAAAACACGAGGAGGGTAATGGTGGCTGGGACCTTTGAGATACTGCACCCCGGCCACTTGGCCTATCTTAGAGAGGCTTGGAAGTTGGGCTACGTCACGGCCGTAGTATCGTCGGATCAAAACGCCGAGCGGTTCAAAGGCAGGAAGATCGTTATACCACAGAGTCAACGCGCCGAGGTGTTATCCGGCGTCTACTACGTGCACAGAGTCGTGCCCGGGGGCGAGGGGAACATCTACGACATTCTCGATGTGGTGAAACCCGACGTAGTACTACTCGGCCCCAACCAGAGGGTATCAGAAGACGACGTCAAAAGAGAGGCGGCTAAGCGCGGTCTTAACATTGAGGTACTACGAGCCTCCTACACCCAGTGCGAGCTCTGCAGTACAAGCAAGATCATAGAAAAGATACTGCGCACATTTAATGCTTAACTTAGAAGCCGCCAAGAAGGTACAAGAACTCCTCTCCAAGAGGGTTGTACTCAAGCCTCTACCCCCCGTGGACACGGTGGGCGGCCTCGACGTCTCCTATGCAAGCGGCCTCGCATATGGAGTCGCAGTAGTCGTGAAAGTAGACGACATACAGCCGGTTGAGGTGGCGTATTCAATAAACAAGTCGGTAATGCCGTACGTCCCAACTTTCTTGGCATTTAGAGAAATTACGCCGATGCTCAGGGCATATCTAAAACTGCGGAACAAGCCCGACGTCATACTTGTGGATGGGCACGGCTTGGCGCATCCAAGGCGGTTTGGAATAGCCTCGCACATAGGGGTAGTCTTAGGCAGGCCGACGATAGGCGTGGCTAAATCCCGCCTCTACGGAGAGGAGCAGGGAGAGGCGCTGATAGACCCCTCAACAGGAGAGGAAATCGGAAGAGTAATCCGCTGCGGAGGCAAAAAGAGGTACATCTCTGTGGGCTCTCACGCAACGCTAGAAGACGCCACGGCGCTAGTGGAGAAGCTGTGTAAAAACGGCGAAATAGTGCCAGTGGACTTAGCCCACAAACATACACAGTTGGCCAAGCGTATAAAGCCCGAGAAGTTTGACCAGTGGGGAGAGGCGCTACTTGACTATTAAGACGGGGACCCGCGCCCTAGATGCCACGGCCTGTGAAACAGAGCCCAAGACAAGCCGCTGAATCGTCGACAGCCCCCTCGAGCCCATCACTATTAAGTCGGCCCTAATCTCCTCCGCATAGTTTAATATCTCGTTCGCAGGCACGCCGCTCCTCACCGCGACGTCGGACACCGCGAGGCCGCTACTGGCAATTTTCTCCGCCGCCTCTGCGGCAATCCTCTTGGCTTTTTCCAAGGCCTCTTGCGAGGGGTCCACGGCTACTGTGATAACGTATAGAGAAGAGTTCAATACCTTCGCAAGCGATACGGCGTGTTCAACCGCCTTCTTTGCGTGGTCAGAGCCGTCATATGCCACTAGAATCCTCTTATACATATCCTATATTGGTCATAATCTTTTTATCTATTTTCCTCCTGATCCGAGCACAAGTAGTCCTCTTATAAAGTATCGGCCGAGTGCTATGAATAGTAGCAGAGGAGGTAGAGAAGATATAAGCGCGGCAGCGAACATCTCGTTGTATAAATTGCCAGATTGCCCAATGTAGCTGAATACCTTGAGAGTTATGTGATTGTTATAGGTTTTTGAAAGCACCAGTGGTATGAAGAAGTTATTCCACCCGTTGATGGTCAAATAGGTAGCAGTAGAAGTGAGGCCGGGACCCAGCAGGGGGAGCACGGCGCTCTTAAATATCGCGAATTCACTTGCTCCATCTATCTCTGCCGCTTCTACCACAGATTTGGGCAACGCTGTTATGAATATTAACATCATAAGTGTTGCAAATGGTATAAAAAATATTAAAAGTCCTAGTGCTATGCCATATAGAGTATCAAAAAGACCTATATAAGTCATGAATCTAGCCAAGGGAACTGCCGCGGATTGATATGGTAGATATGTCGCAATAGCGACTAGTATCATTAATAGGTCTTTGCTCTTGGCCCTACTTCTCCATAATGCATATGCTCCCAAGGCGCCTATCAGCGTCGCCCCAAGCGCAGTAGGCACCACTACTAGCGCAGTGTTTAATAGAACTGGTGCCAACTCCTGGGCCACTTTATATAGTGCGCTAAAATCTAGCCTATTTGGAGGCGTATATACCGGCGTGGCAAGGACGTCTGAAAGAGGTTTTACGACGCCTACTATTAGAGTATAAATTGGGATTGCCCAAAAGATGCCAATAACTACTATCAGTAGATGTGCGAGGATTTTCATCGTATCCATCTCCTAAGGCTGAACATGGAATACGGTATGACTATAACCGCGGAGAGAATTATTATCACTATAGCGGTGGCGCTGGCCACAGCTAGGTAAAAAGCTGTAAATTTCATAAAAGTGTACATAACTAGAGTCATTACATTTGGATTTATGAAAAGTATAGAGTATGGTAAATCAAACATCTGTATGGCAAAAAGTGTAAAGAATATTGTTGAAATTATAAAACTTTGTCTAGATTGTGGTATAACTATCTTGAGCATTGTGTATAGCCTACTTGCGCCATCGACTTGAGCGGACTCCAGCTGAGCCTTTTCAACATTGTAAAACATAGCCAAGTAGAATAGCACCGCGAGCCCTGAGTAAACCCACACAGAGACAAGTGATATACTCCAAAACGCATTTCCCCCATAAAGCGGGTTTCCCAGGAGAGAGCCAAATCCCCTGTCTGAGTCTAGTAGCCATCTCCAAATAATGCCAGTAGTTACCAGGGAAAGAGATAGAGGATAGATGAAATACGCCGTGAGCATGTTTCTAACTCTAGGACTTTCAAGGTTGTAAATTAGGGAAGCTACAACAAGGCCTACGACATTGCCCAACGATACAAGTATGAAGATCCAGAGAAGAGTTTTAGCGAATGCTTCTTGGAATAGGGGATCGCTAAATAATTGCGCATATGTATTAAAACCAACAAAACTTTCATATGGAGTGAGAATAGAATAATTTGTTAATGAATAATATAAATTCCACAGTATAAACGAGTATAAAAAAGTTATAGCAATAAAAAGCGGTAGTAAAAAAAGTATAAGAGATTTTCTCATTTAACCCAAGGTGGCTGATAGCCGCCGAAGGGTTTCCCAGGCGCTCCCATGTACCAAGTATCCTTCCAGAGGGATCTCTCGGTATTGAGGGCGCTGGCCAACGTATTGTACCATAAGTCGGTCCGACCCGTTTGTACGAGTACAATGGACTGTTGTAGCAATGACTGCCACACGTCAGAGAATAATGCGCCGTGTGTTAGGCTAAATACATAGGCCTTGGCATTCCTATACTCCTCCACCTCCCACCTCTGTATAGGCGTGGGATATATGGCTGGGTCTATGTTCTTATAAACCGCTATGGAGCCCTTAAGCGGGTTGAAAATCGACTGCCCCTCCGGTCCCGCGAAGTATTTCACAAATTCTATCCCCATCTGCGTAGTGGGAGACCCAGCGGGTACTGCCACCGCGTCTATAACTAGGTTGTAAATACCTTGAGTTCCAGGGAATGGAGCCACTATTATATTGCAGTCTGGCGTGACAGCAGTGTAGGGGCACATCTTCACCTGTGGATAGACGTTGTATATCAACCCCACTACCCAGTCGCCATCTACATGCGCCAAGCCTTTTCCAGCAACTAAGTCTGCCACAGCCCCCGTCCAATCCAGAGAAGGCCAATTAGCAGGAAATGTCTTCGAAAGCGTCAAGAACACCTCTGTGGCCTGGCGTAGAGAGGGGTCGTCTGGGGGCAGTGTTCCATACGTAAATATTATGAACTTCTGCGGCCCGGCTACGGCCAAAAACACTTGCTCCCATAAGTGCAGTATTGTGAACTGGTCGGCGCCGGCTTGCAGTAGGCATGGGATGCCCATGGAGGTTGCCTTATTACATAGGGCAACTAAGTCGTCTAAACTCTTGGGAACAGAACCACCAATTTTGTCTAAAACCTGTTTATTTATAAATATGAGATTTGCCCTGTGTATATTAACTGGCAATGCGTATACTTTCCCGTTCAGGGAGCACGCCGAAAGTACGTCAGGCGCTTGAGTCGTCATATCTATTTCCTTTGCCACACTGCTCAACTCTACAAAGCTGGCCTCCCCCTTCGGAGCCACATAGATATAGCTCAGAATCTCAGGCCCACAGTGCACTTGAAACGCCGCAGGCGGATTCCCCGCCTGCATTAATGCCAAAATTGCAAATTTGGCGTTTACACCAGCGCCGCCGGGCACGGCGGTTTTCTCTACCTGAATACCCGTCTTCTTTGTAAAGTTCCCAATAACTGCATCTATTGCAAATCTTTCAAGGCCAGCCCACCAGGTGTAGAATGAGATTTTCTTTACCTGCGCCGTCGTCTGAGCGGGGGGTGTGGGAGCCGTCTGTGTAACCTGCGGCGCTTGTTGCATGGTGCCCAGAATATATGCAACGACGCCCACAACAACGACTAACACAACTATTGCAAGAAGCTGGGATGTCTTCATAGAAAAACATAGACTTCTAATGCTTTTAAAGTATTGCTACGTCGCCCAACGTAGCAGTGCCTTAACAAGGAGGATCAAGACTTAAATACACATACTCAAATAGAGGCGCCGGGGTGGCCGAGCGGCCCAAGGCGCGGGACTCGAGGGCTAAGGCGGGGATATCCCGTCCCCGTTCAGGGGGCGTGGGTTCAAATCCCACCCCCGGCGTGTCAAATTTCCCTTGTCTTGCGACTAAAAGTAGAATGCGGAAAAGATCTCTGTACTCGCATCGTCGACGCTGTGTTAGCGTTTAGGTCGAATTATTAGACTTGGCCGCGGGTTGGTAAAGTTTTTATACCGCGCCTGTCTTGGCTTCCTATGTCGATTAGGGGTGCTCGTATCTATGGCCCGTCGCCTCCAGCGGATTCGACGACAAACTGGCCTTTGGCGCCGTTGGAGAGGGGGGTGGTTTTTGCTTGTCCTAACTGTGGGAAGACGACTATTGTGAGAAGTGCTAGGGCGCGGAAGCTTGGGGTGCCGTATAGGTGTCCTGAGTGTGGGTTTGTAGGGCCGTAACTCTTTTATAGCTTTGCGAATTTGGCGTACCCATGTCGGCAGAAGTGGCGTTAGTATATAGGGTTCTCCCAGAGAGCGTTGAGGTAGACGTTGAAAAGTTGAAAGAGGCGATAGTCAATAGGCTTGCGCCAAAGTATAAGGTTGACAAGGTGGAGGTGGAGGAGATTGGGTTTGGCATTAAGGCTCTTAGGTTCTACATTAGGATGCCCGAGTCTGACGAGTATAGCTCTGACGAGGTGGAGGAGATTCTCCGCTCTGTGGAGGGCGTCGGTGGTTTTGAGCTTGAGTATTTCAGCAGGCTGAGCTTCTGACACGTTTTTATACCTAGTTCGAACTTTTTGTCGTGAGTGAGTGGATTGAATTAAGAGTTCTCGAGAGCAAGGCACGGGACGCTAATCGTCCAGTGGTGAGGATAGACCCCGAGGTTATGGAGAGGGCGGGGATAATGGTGGGCGACGTGGTTGAAATCGTTGGGAGGAGGAGGACTGCCGCTAAGGTGTGGAACGGCCTTCCCGAGGATAGGGGCAAGGGCGTAATTAGGATGAACAGCATACTTAGGAAGAACGCCGACGTGGCTCTCAACGAGACTGTAAGAGTGAGAAGGGTCGAGCCAAAGCCCGCGGCGTTTGTAAAGCTTGCACCCGTGTCTATGACCATCGCCGTTGATGCAAACTTCCTGCAGTACATTAAGCAGAGGTTGAGGGAGTACGTGGTAGTTGAGGGCGACATGTTGCAAATCCACGTGCTTAGCCAGCCTCTCACATTCCAAGTAATTCAGACCAAGCCCTCCAACTCCATTGTCATAATAAACGACGACACGCAGATTCAGATATTTGAAAAACCGGTGTCAGGCGTCAAGATCCCGCACGTGACTTGGGAGGACATCGGCGATTTGGAGGATGCTAAGCAGAAGATTAGGGAGCTTGTGGAGCTTCCTCTTCGGCATCCTGAGCTTTTTAAGCACTTGGGCATAGAGCCGCCTAAGGGCATTCTGCTTATTGGGCCTCCTGGCACTGGGAAGACGCTTTTGGCCAAGGCCGTGGCCAACGAGGCTAACGCCTACTTCGTGGCCATTAACGGGCCTGAGATCATGTCTAAGTACTACGGCGAGTCTGAGGCTAGGCTGAGAGAGATATTTGAGGAGGCTAAGAAGAACGCCCCCGCAATCATCTTCATAGACGAGATCGACGCCATAGCGCCCAAGAGAGAGGAGGTGACCGGCGAAGTGGAGAAGAGAGTAGTGGCACAGCTCCTCACCCTAATGGACGGACTACAAGAAAGAGGACAGGTAATAGTCATAGGAGCCACAAACCGCCCAGACGCAGTAGACCCAGCGTTGAGAAGGCCGGGAAGATTCGACAGAGAGATCTGGATTAATCCTCCCGACTTCAAGGGCCGGTATGAGATACTTGTTATACATACCCGGAACATGCCTCTGGGGCCCGACGTCGATTTGAGAAAACTCGCCGAGATTACACACGGCTTCACTGGGGCCGACTTAGCCGCCTTGGCGAGGGAGGCGGCTATGAGCGCGTTGAGGAGGGCTATTCAGAGCGGGCTTATTGACCTGAACCAACCCTCTATACCCCCCGAGGTGTTTGAGAAAATCAAGGTCACAATGGCCGACTTCATGGGCGCGTTGCGGGAGATTATCCCCTCTGCCCTCAGAGAGGTGCACATAGAGGTGCCGCGGGTCCGCTGGGACGACATAGGGGGCCTTGAAAATGTAAAACAGGAGCTGAGGGAGGCCGTGGAGTGGCCTCTTAAGTACCCCGACCGCTTTAAGAAGTTCGGCCTGAGGGCCCCCAAGGGCATACTGTTGTTCGGCCCGCCAGGCACTGGGAAGACGCTTTTAGCCAAGGCCGTTGCCACCGAGTCTGGGGCCAACTTCGTGGCAGTTAGGGGGCCGGAGATCTTCTCCAAGTGGGTGGGCGAGTCTGAGAAAATGGTCAGAGAGATCTTTAGAAAGGCCCGTATGGCGGCTCCGGCCGTTATATTCATAGACGAGATTGATGCGCTGGCCACGGCTAGGGGGCTTGGCGGGGACTCTCTCGTAAGTGAGCGGGTTGTTGCACAACTCTTGGCAGAGATGGACGGCATAAAGGCCCTGGAGAACGTGGTGGTAATAGCGGCCACAAATCGCCCCGACTTGGTAGACCCCGCGTTGCTGAGGCCGGGCAGATTTGACAGAATTATATACGTGCCGCCCCCCGACTTTAAGGCCAGGCTTGAGATCTTGCTCATACACACCAGGGCTACCCCCTTGGCCAAAGATGTGGACTTAGAGGAGATAGCTAGGAGGACTGAGGGCTACTCAGGCGCAGATTTAGAGCTCTTGGTAAGAGAGGCGACGTTCCTCGCGCTTCGCGAAAACATAGACACAAAGGAGGTCTCCATGCGCCACTTCGAGGAGGCGCTTAAGAAAGTTAGACCCTCTGTGACTCCCGACATGTTGAAGTTCTACGAGTCTTGGCTTGAGCGCGCCAGACAGTTAACTACTCCGACCAAGGCCAGGGCAACGCCTCCGCTGTACCTATGATCCTCACCACTGTGGGAAACGTCGTGGAGATGCTCCTGAGGAGACAGGAAAGTGTCACAAGCGACGATATTAAGTCCGTATTGGCGCGGGCCGGCGTACAGATAAGCGACTCGGAGTTGGCTAAGGCTCTCATGACGCTTGAGATTTATAAAAAGATCTACGTCAGGCGGGTGAGGCGTGAGAATAGAGAGGTTTTCCAAGTCTTCAAGCGTAAATAATATTTAGTTGTTGTATATACATGGGCGTTACTGAGCTAGGCAAACTCATTGGAAAAGAGGCTAGGCGTGAGATAAAGCTGGAAAGTTTGGCCGGCAAGTGCGTTGCCCTCGACGCCTACAACGCGCTTTACCAATTTCTCGCGTCTATCCGCCAGCCCGATGGAACTCCGCTTATGGACCGCGCGGGGCGTATAACCAGCCACCTCTCCGGCCTATTTTACCGCACGATAAACCTACTAGAGGCGGGGGTTAAGCCTGTGTATGTATTCGATGGGAAGCCCCCCGAATTTAAGCTCCTAGAGATTGAACAGCGGAAGAAGGCCAAGGAGAAGGCTTTGGAAGAGGTGGAGAAGGCAATAAGGGAGGGGAGGAGGGAAGACGTGGCCAAGTACGCAAAGAGGGCGATCTTTTTGACGAGTGAGATGGTGGAAGATGCAAAGAAGTTGTTGACCTACATGGGTATCCCGTGGGTGCAAGCCCCAAGCGAGGGCGAGGCGCAGGCCGCCCACATGGCCAAGAGGGGGCACTGCTGGGCCGTGGGTAGCCAAGACTACGACTCTCTGCTTTTCGGTTCGCCCCGCCTAGTTAGAAACCTAGCCGTGTCTCCCAAGAGAAAGGTAGGGGAGGAGGTGGTGGAGCTCTCGCCAGAGTTAATAGAGCTAGACGCTGTGCTTAAATCGCTCAAGCTGAAGGGCAGGGAGCAGTTAATCGACTTGGCGATACTCTTGGGCACAGACTACAACCCAGAGGGGGTGCCGGGTGTGGGGCCTCAGAAGGCGCTCAAGCTCATATGGGAGTTCGGGAGCCTAGAGAAGCTCCTCCAGACCGTGCTAAAGGGCGTGCAATTCCCCGTAGACCCGCTTAAGATTAGGGAGTTCTTCCTAAACCCGCCTGTCACAGATCAGTACAGCACAGAGCTCTCTACCCCCGACGAGAGAAAGATCGTGGAACTGCTCGTCGAAGAGCACGACTTCTCACAGGAGAGAGTGGCCAAGGCCTTGGAAAGATTGGCTAAGGCCAGGGGGAAGGTTAAGACAACGTCTCTCGACGCGTTTTTCTAATGGCGGCTAGGCTGGTAGCCGAGTTAGTAAAGGAGGGCGTGATTAAGTCTGAGAGAGTAAAAAACGCAATGCTGAAGGTGCCGCGTGAGGAGTTTGTGACTCCGGAGTATAGGATGATGGCTTACGAAGATAGGCCACTCCCCCTCTTCGCCGGGGCCACAATCTCTGCGCCCCACATGGTGGCCATGATGTGCGAGCTCATCGAGCCGAGGCCCGGCATGAAGATACTTGAGGTGGGCACTGGGTCTGGCTATCACGCGGCTGTCTGCGCAGAGGCTATAGAGAGACAGGGCAAAGTGTACACGGTGGAGATAGTGAGAGAGCTCGCCATATTCGCCGCGCAGAACCTAGAGAGGTTGGGATACCTCGGCGTAGTTGAAGTATACCGCGGAGACGGCAGACGGGGGCTTGAGAGGCATGCTCCCTTCGACGCCGTGTTAGTAACCGCAGCTGCCTCTGAGATTCCAAAGGCGTTGGTGGAACAGTTGAGAGAGGGGGGAGTCATGGTGATACCAGTAGAAGAGGGGGTGGGACAGGTGTTGTACAAAGTGGTGAAGAGCGGGGGGAAGGTTAAGAGACAGGCGGTTACATACGTCCTCTTCGTCCCCCTCAGAGAGGGCTAGGGCTCAACTCTATACCTGTCCCTTGGGTACAGCGTGGCGTGTCTCACATTGTCGAGGTTTAAGAGAGCCGTCACGAGGCGGTTAAATCCCAAGCCGAACCCCGCGTGCGGAGGCATGCCGTAGTCAAAGACGGAGAGGTGGCTTTCAAACAGCCTGGGGTCAAGACCGCGGCGGCGCATCTCCTCCTCTAGCTCGTCTCTTCTATGTATCCTCGTGGCTCCAGAGGCTATCTCTAACCCGTTGATAATCAAGTCGTAGGACTCGCTAAGCTCTCCCTCCTTCCTCTTGGTGTAGAAGGGCCTCAGCGCGGCTGGGAAGTCCACTATGAAGTACACCGGCCCATAGAGCTTCATCAAGCTCTTCTGCATTTCCACAGTCAAGTCGTCGCCCCAGCTCACAGAGTACCCCATCTGCCTCAGCTTATCCACCGCCTCGCCGTATTCAACCCTTGGAATTTTAGACCGCGGGAGCTCCAGAGGCGAGATGCCGACGGCCCTCAGCCTCTCGGCGGCCGACGCCGCCACCTCGGCCAGCCGGTGCACAATCTTCTCTAGGAGGCCCATGATGTCCCAGTAGTTCATAAACGCGGCCTCTGCGTCCACCGAGATAAACTCATTGAGGTGGAAGTCCGTGTTATGCTTCTCGGCCCTGTAAGCGGGGCCAATCTCAAACACTCGCTCAAGAGACGCCGTTAGTTGCTCCTTGTAGAGCTGGGGGCTCTGGGAGAGATACGCCACTCTCTCAAAGTAGAGCACTGGGAAGAGCTCGGCGCCGCCTTCGGTGCTAGTCACTATAATCTTCGGCGTAAACACTTCCACAAACTTCTCCTCGTACAACACGCCGCGGATAGCCTTAAGCACGTCTGAGGCAAAGGAGAATATCGCCAAGTTGCGCGGCCTTTTCAAATCCACAGACCTCCACCTCAGGCGCGTGGCCAAGTCGGGAGACTCAGACCAAATGTCCAAGGGCAGAGGCTTGGCCTTGTTCAAAACAGTTATCTCACTTGGAAAAATCTCGACACCACTTTTCGCGATTTTACTAGCCTCAACGACTCCCCTAACCAACACCACGTCCTCTCTGTTCAACTCGCCAAACATTTTCAAGAGGTGCTCAGGGGTCTTCCCCGCCTTAAGCGTGACTTGCACAAAGCCCTCTCTGTCTCTGACAACCAGAAACTTCACCCGCCCCAAGTCGCGCAGTTCCCACACCCAGCCAGCAACTACAACCTCTGCGCCGTGCTTCTCCGGAGTAACGTCCGAAGTCCAGTGCAATTTGAGAGGCACAGAGGAGGAGAAGACTAGGTAAAAAAGCTAAGCCCTCAATTCCCTCTCTCTCACTAACTCGACTTTTACACTGGCCCCAGATATCTGGCTAATTATGGCCTGCAAACGCTCAGGCTTTATAGGCAACCGCCTCAGCTCCCGCGAGGGGATTTTTACAACCGTCTCCGTCGTGCCGTCCGGCAACCACGACGTAGAAATCGTCAAAAGCCTAGCAGGCGACACGAGCTGGGCAATCACCTCGTTCACAGAGCCGTACTCCACAACTTTTACACCACGTCCAAGAAGAGAGGCGAGCTCCTTCTCCAGTTGCATAAAGGCGCCCCTAGGCAGGCGCTTCACGTTCCTCATAAATACAATAACCAAGTCGTCTACCTCGTAGGATTTTACATACTCAACGTCGGAGAGATTTATTTTATGCCCAACCTTCAACAACGCGTCGCTCACCTCCACGTCTAGCCACTGATACCTCCCGCTGTCCAACAGCGACTGGCACTTGTGGCACAACACGCGCGTCTTTACACAGAATTCGCAAAAAGGTATCTTAACCATCGCCGCACTTAATCTAGAGAGATTAAATATTTTTTAAAACACCTATACGCCGTGCGGCTGGCCATCGTAGACGGCTACACAGACGAGCCCGCGGGACTCGGCGTGCCCCCCTACTTGGACGTGTATGCAAGGTATGTGGCAGGCGCCGCCTATTACGCAGGCGCAGAGGAGGTGCGCTATTTCACAATAGACCAGCTGAGGCAAGACTGGCCGACCTCCCTCTCCACGCTCTCGAAATTCGACGTGGTGGTCGTAGTGGCCGGGATAACGACGCCCGGAAAGTACCTAGGCGGCACACCCATTACCCTCGACGAGATACTCGACATTGGGCGGCTGGAGGGGCCTTTGAAAATCTTGGGCGGCCCAGTGGCCAAGTTCGGCTACGGCATAGAGGGCGGGACGGTGGCTGTTCCGCCTTCTAAATTCCGCCGCTACTACGACATAGTAGTAAGCGGAGACGTGGATCTAGTAGTGTACAGGGCGTTAAAGGATGGGCCAGAGCGGGCCGCCCCCTCGGAGATGCATGAGGGGTTCAGGCTCGTCGACGTATTTGCAAAGCTCGGCGCAAGGATTGTAACACAGCACCCGAACTACGGCAAGAACTTGATAGTTGAGCTGGAGACGTATAGGTCGTGTCCGCGCTTTGTCTCAGGCGGGTGCTCCTTCTGCACCACGGTGGCCTATGGCCCAGTGTCCACGAGGCCCATAGAGGGCGTGGTGGAGGAGGTGGAGGCGTTGTATAACGCGGGCGTGGTCCACTTCCGCCTGGGCCGCCAGGCTGACTTTTACGCCTATATGGCGCACGACGTGGGGAAGGAGGATTTCCCTAGGCCAAACCCCGCCGCCATAGAGCGTCTGCTGGTGGGGATTAGAAGCGCGGCGCCGGGGCTCAAGACTTTGCACATAGACAACGTAAACCCGGGCACCGTCGCCACATGGAAGCAGGAGTCGGCCGAGGTTACAAAGCTGTTGATGAAGTACGGGACCCCCGGCAACGTAGCCGCCATGGGGATAGAAACGGCGGACCCCAGGGTGATTAAGATCAACAACCTGAAGACCCTGCCTGAACAGTCTCTAGAGGCCATAGAGCTTTTCACCAGGATAGGCTTTGTGAGAGGCAAGAACGGGATGCCGTACATACTCGCCGGCATAAACTTCGTGGCGGGGCTCCCAGGGGAGACTGCGGAGACGTACCGGCTTAACATGGAGTTTCTAAGGCAGGTCTTAGAGAGGGGGCTGGTAGTTAGGCGCGTGAACATAAGGCAAGTCTTGGTGTTCCCCACGTCGCGCCTGTGGCCCATGGCCAAGAAGCTGACCGCGAGGCTTAGAGAGCGCAAGCGCCTCTTTCAACAGTTCAAAACGTGGGTTAGAGAAGTCTTCGACAGAGAGATGTTGCGCCGCATAGTCCCAAGAGGCACCGTGCTGAGAGAGGTGTTTACAGAGGTGCACTACCACGGCGGCACCTACGCCAGGCAAGTGGGGTCCTACCCGCTCCTCGCCTACATCCCCACGCGTGTAGAGCTCGGAAGGTATATCGACGTTGTGGTAGTGGACCACGGGTCTAGAAGCGTCCTCGCGCTCCCCTACCCAGTAGACGTAAACAAGGCCGACGTAAGGACGCTCAGCCACTTGCCCGGCCTCGATAGGAAGAAGGCGAGGCTGATAGCGAGCGGGAGGCCCTACAAAAGCGTGGAGGAGGTTAAGAGGAGGGTGGGAGAGGGGGAGTACTTGAAGTACATAACTGCTTAGGGCCGCCTCTGGGCGCCCAGTCTGTAGACCACGTATATTGTGAAGGCGATAAACGCCAAGACGACTATGTCGAAGAGGTTTACCAAGTAGCCGCCTAGGGGCACGTCCGGCGTCCTGAGGCCCGCCGCGGCGAGGTAGAGGAAGAACGCGGCCACCCCGAGCGAAAACCCGGCATAGGCGTATACGAGCCTCACATGGGCGGGGGAAAGCCCGGTTTATAAATGTCACTTATAGAGCTTCAGCTTGCCCGTCACCGCGTCCACCAGCTCGTCTGGGGCGGGGCCCACGCACATGGCCGTCGGCGTGCCCGGCGGCAACTCTGTGAGGCCGGCGTCTACTACGACGGCGGTGGGCAAGTCGAGCGACTTGGCCTTGTTGTAAAGCTCGTAAAGCGCCTCGACGCCCTCGACGGCGAGGACAATCTTCTTCTGCCCCTCCCCAAGCCACTGGTCGAGCCACCGGCGCCACTTGCCGCTATTCTGGGCGAGCAGTACGCACTCCACGGCCGCGTGGCTGGCCTGCGCCGCCGCCTTGCCGCAAGACATGCCCAAATCCCGCCTAACGACAATCGACATCTTCACACTAGGCAAGAAACGGGACAAAAAATAAGTAAAACGCACAAAACTTAAATACAACATCAAACCGCATTTTATGGCTCGGAAACTGGTAATAACGGTTCTACTGCTTGCCGCAGTTCTTGTCTACGCCCAGGCGGTAAAAGTTTCTGGGGCAAACCCCGCCGTATTGGAAACAGACTCACAAGTCCTCGCCAAGCTCGTGGTATCAGACCTCAACGCCTTTGCGGCACAGTGGAAAGCCGACGTGAAGAAGGTCACGGCAAAGGTCGGAGGCAGAGAGGTGGCGGCTGTCTCAATCTCCGTCAACGGCATAAGGCTTACCGGCAGGCCGTCAGACGCCGGCGCCGTGTTGTACTACAGGGGGAAGGCCTCTGGGCTAAAGGCGCTGGTCCAGTCCCCCTATGTACAACTGGCCTATGTGAAAGTAGTGCCCGAGGTGCCCCCGAGGGAGTTCTTCGACGAGGCGCGCAACTTGGCAGAGGGCACCCCCATGCCCACTCTGCCGGTCATGAGGGAGATAATCGGCGCCGCTAAAGTGCAAGAGCTGTTCGGCGTAAACGGCACAGGCGTGGTAATCGCCGTAGTAGACACCGGCGTCGACTACGGCCACCCAGATCTACAAGACGCATTGGCGTGGCTCATCAAGACCAGCGACGGCAGAGAGATAATCGCCGCCTCCATAGCCCTCTCCGGGACGTCGCTACAGTACAAGACGCTGAGGGGACAGCCGGGGTCTATCCCACTGACCCAAGTGGCGTCAGTGGAGCCGCTTGTGCTAGACGCAGACGAGTCCCAAGTGATCTTGCTAGTCGGCCTCACGGCGTCTGGGGGCTACCTACAGACAGCGAACCGTCAGTTCAACGTGATTGACGGCGTAGACATATACAGCGTCACGGCGCAGTGCAACTATAAGGTGGCCGGCCTGCCTAGCAGAAGCGGCGTGTACAAATTCGGCATGACTAACCTCTACATACCCTGGTACGGCGGATATGTCAACGTGGGCGTCGTCATGTACGACCCAGACCAGCCCGGCATATACACCGCGGCGCGCGTCGACATCAACAAAAACTGCGACTTTACAGATGACCCAGAGCTACGCTACTACGGCAATAGGCTAATCGTCGACAACCCCGCGGCCCCCACAGTCAGCCTAGGCGTCGCAGGCGGCTACTTCTACGACTGGGGACTCTGGTTTGACGTATATGCCAAGTTCTACCCAGGCTGGGACCTGGACGGGAATTACCTCAGCATATTCTACGACTTCGACAGCCACGGCACAGCCTGTAGCTCCGTGGCCGCCGGCAGAGGCAAGGCAGTCTACAACCTCGGCCTCTTAGGCCAGCAGAGGCTGGTGGGCATAGCGCCGGGAGCCAAGGTACTCGGCGTCAAGGGGCTGTGGGCCGGCATGGTGGAGCCGGGCATGATGTGGGCCGCGGGCTTCGACGTGGGACAAGACGGCAGGTGGTACTGGACTGGCCAGAAGCGCGCACATGTAATAAGCAACAGCTGGGGCATCTCATCGTTCATATACGACTACGCCGCATTTGGCTACGACTTTGAGTCAGCCGTCATAAACGGGCTCGTGGCGCCGGGCTTCCTCGATAGGAACTACCCCGGCATTATAATAGTGCATGCTGGCGGCAACGGTGGGTACGGCTTTGGCACAATAACAAGCCCCGGCGCAGCCATCGGCGCAATAACAGTGGGAGCTGCCACAAGTGGACACTATTGGCGGGCGTTAGGCACACCGTTCTACGGGTACAGGTGGGGCGACATCATAAGCTGGTCTCTGAGGGGGCCGACCCCCGCTGGCTATGTGAAGCCAGACGTGGTAAACGTGGGAGCCTTTGGAATAGCGGCGTACCCCGTGGGCTTGAACTGGGGCACATTTGGAGGCACTTCGCAGGCCACGCCTCTCACCGCCGGCGTAGTTGCCCTAGTGTTAAGCGCCGTGGCCGACGCCAGAGACCCCGCCACCGTTGATCCCTTCTTGGTTAAACAAATTTTGGCAAGCACAGCGGTGGACATAGGCTACACGCCGTTTACCGCCGGCCACGGCTTCGTCAACGCCACAGCCGCCGTAATAGCGGCCAGGGCCTACTTCGGACTGCCAGCTCCAAAGGCCCCACTGGCACTGTTTAGGACAAACTCTCAGGTGAACCTGGGCGCCTCTTGGAACTTCCAGTGGAGGATCAACATCCCGCTATACTTCGGCTACTTCCTTAACAACATTCTGACAACGCAGTGGGAGGGACAGTTGCAAATGTCAACTATTCCACAGCCGCAGATAGGCATGACAAGTCTCTACTTGTCCACGGTGCCAGGAGGGCAAGCCACTGGGACTGTCACAGTGACTTCGACGAGTTCTAGACTAGACGTCAGCGTCAGCGCGGTGACGCTGACCCCAATTTATAGGAAGACTGTCACACGGAATATACCCGTTGGAACTCTCGGCGGATATTTCACGATGTCTTCGCTGGGGATCGACGAGACTGTTTTGAAGCAAGCCGATTTAGTTGTGTTTAGAATTTCGTATCCCTTCCGCGCATTCGACCCTGAGTTTGACTATAACATGAATGTTAGGCCTGTTCTCTGGGTGTTTGGGTGGACTGATTTGAACAACAACGGCGCTCCAGAGGTTAATGAGCTTACTTGGTATAACTATGGCTATCAGAGGGGCACTGCCGTTGAGGTCCCAGTGGCGAGGCTCGGCGCTAGAATGGCGCCGAACGAAAAGCTGGTGGTCAGAATAGACATAAGGCCCGTTACAAGTCCGTATCCTCCGTCTGTGCCAGTCACGCTTGAGGTTGTGGCGTTTAAGAGGGCGCCTGCCCCCGATGTGCAAGTGATTCCTACTAGGGTGGTGCTTCAGCCGCGTCAGAGCTACACTTTCACAGTTGTGGTTAGGCCGCCTGCAAATGCGGCGCCCACGGCTTATGAGAGAATATTGCTCTTCACGATTAATGGGACTACGTATGTGGTTCCGATTAGCTACGTGGCTAGACAGAGCGTGCCCGTCAACTCTGAGTTCGCCCTGACTGGCAGACCATCCGACTGGTGGTACAACGCCAGTGAGCTACGTGGCGGGAACGACTGGGCTTGGAGGTATGAGTCTGGCGACTGGCGTGTCTACTATATATCTACGCCGACATTGGCGAGGGGGCTGTACATAGACTTCAGCTGGATGTGCGCCAACACTTCGCTGATACTTTACACGATAACTGATGGCGGCTTCTTCGCAGGGTACTTCTGGAACCAGGGTGTCACCTACCACCAGTATATTGGCAGCGGTAAGTTCTACTGGACGGGCGTCGGCGGCACAACTAGGCTGGTCGCTGTGCCATCTGCGTCGTTTGCCGTGCCTATCTCAGTCGCCGGCTATGCATACACCACGATGTCTGCCTCTTACCCGGTCGACGGAGTCCGTAGCTTCACCGTGGTAGTGCGGTCGTCTCTGTATGGTGGTTGCGCCACGTCTGAGGCTGTGAGCGGCAAAGTGAGGCCGTTTATAGAGGGCGGCGATGTGCCGGTGATATTTACCTCCTCGCCGTTTGTCAGAGTTACTCTCAGTAGGCCACCCCTCGACTACTTGCTTGCTCACAAGTTCGCCACTGTGATGGGCGGCGGGTTTGTGGTGCCGATGTTCATCGTCGGGACTGACTTGAGGTTTAACATGTTGTACATAAGGACCCCAGTGTTTGTGGACTACGTAGCGCTTCTCTACGCGCCTCAGTACGCCGTGTGGTATAGGACGAGCGGGAGTAACGTCGGCAGATATCCGTGGTACGCGGTTGAGGGGGTGAGCGTTATTGGCTAGCCAATTTTTCAATCTCCAAGATTTTTTTAGCCGCTTTTAATAGTACTTGTCTTGTCTCGTCTCTGGCCACTAGCTTGAGTGCCTCTTCCTTGGTGGCCCATAGGTAGGCATCGTGTTCTTTTGAGAGTGTGACGTCTAGGGAGCTGGCTTTGGCCAAGAAGTATATTATCTCTTTGTATATTGTGCGTCCCTTTCTTGAGTATCTGTATACGATCTCTTCTCTGAAGTGTGGGACGAGGGAGACTATGAGCCCTGTTTCTTCTAGGATTTCTCTGAGGGCGGCTACTTCGTCGGTTTCGTAGAGGCGTACGAGGCCGTGGGGGAAGTCCCAGCCGAATTTTCCGTGTAAGAGTAGGTAGAGTACTCTGTCGGCTTCTACGGCGTATACCACGGCGCCTGCGGAGCGCTCAAAGTATCTCACTTATTATTGTTATGTGTCAGTATATTTACTTTACTCTTATGCCGTATGGACAGAAATATTCTATGCCTAGGTCTTTGTAAAGCACAGAGAGTGCGCCATACATTATCACGGGCACGCCGTGGGCCTTGGCCTCGTTTACCAGTTCCAGCAACTGGGCGCTTGTGAGTGCGCCGGGGGCCACAACCACTGCTTTTACCTGGCCTATCCACCCCTTTACGCTTGAGGCATCTACTAAGTCCAGTGGCACTGGGCGTCCCTCTTCCGAGGCGACGAGTACATAGGCCATGGAGTAGAGGGCGGCGGCGACCTTGTTGTTGAGCCCAACCAGCATCACAGGCCCGCCGTATCTGGAGAGGACGTACTCAGTTAGCCTCCTTACGCATTTCTCAGACTCTTTGGCGCGGCAGGTGGCAAGCCGCCTTATGCCGCGCTCTCTCTGCCTGTTTAACACCTCTAGGCATGTTCTAAGCCGCTCGTCTCTCATGGCCTCTTCTATGCTGTAGACCCCGGGCTTAATTCCACTGCTGACGGGGACATCTGCACATATGTCGCCTATGCAACACCTAGCTAGTACTTGGCCGTCGCATGTATCTACGCCTTCTTCTCTAACTGCGGCCACAATTAACGACACTGCTCTTTGTGGAAATGTAATTAAAAACGTTAAGTGGGGGTCTATTAGACGGTAGTCGAATATAATGTTAAGTATCTATAGTTGGGGTTTTTCCATGGAGGTTCTCAAATACGATTTAGTGATTATCGGCTCTGGCATTGCTGGGCTTAGGGCCGCCACGGCGGCGGCTTGGGCAAGCGGCGGCAAGATCTCAATAGCGATTCTCTCGAAGATACAGGCCATGAGGAGCCACAGCGGCTCTGCCGAGGGGGGCATGTCGGCTGTGCTGTATCCAGAGAAGACTGGGGACTCCCTGGAGCTACATGCCTACGACACTGTGAAGGGGAGCGACTTCCTTGCCGACCAAGACGCGGTTCAGGTACTTGTGGAATATGCGCCTAGGGAGGTCCGATACTTGGAGAGAATTGGAGTGCCTTGGACTAGGGAGCCCGATGGGAGAATTAGCCAAAGACCCTTTGGCGGCATGACTATACCGCGCACCACCTTCGCCGCGGACAAGACGGGGTTCTTCATAATGTCTACCCTCTTTTCTGAGACTAGGAGGTTTGAAAACATCCACGTGTACCACGAGCATTTTGTCACAAAGTTGATCGTGGAAGGCGGCGAGTTTAAAGGCGTGACGGCGTACGACCTCAAGAGCGGCGAGTTTAAACTCTTTTATGCGAAAGCCGGCATCATAGCCACTGGAGGTGCGGGGAGGCTGTACCGCTTTACTACAACGGCTCACTCCACCACGGGGGAGACCCTGGGATACGCACTTAGGGAGGGCATTGCGATAAAGGACATGGAGTTTGTCCAATGGCACCCCACGGCCCTTGTCCCCAGCGGCATTTTGGTGAGCGAGGCGGCGAGGGGGGAGGGCGGCTACCTAATAAATAAGGAGGGGGAACGGTTTATGAAGAGGTACGCCCCCCAGAGGATGGAGCTGGCCCCCAGAGACATTGTGTCGAGGGCTATTTTGACCGAGTGCGCCGAGGGGAGGGGGTTCCAGCACGAGTCTGGCATGTGCTACGTGGGCCTCGACCTTAGGCATCTAGGCGAGGAGAAGATTAATAGCAGAATTCCATTCATCCGCGAGCTGGCGCATAAGTACGCTGGCGTAGATGTATTGTCTGAGCCTATCCCAGTTAGACCAGCCGTGCACTACACCATGGGCGGCATTCACACAGATACATGGGGCCGTGTCTTAACCGCGAACGGCGAGTGGATAAGGGGCTTGTGGGCTGCCGGCGAGGCAGCGGCCGTCAGCGTACATGGCGCAAACCGGCTCGGCTCCAACTCGTTAAGCGAGTGCTCCGTGTGGGGCAGGCTGACGGGAGAGCAGGCGGCGAAATACGCCATGGAGAAGGCCCCACTGCCAGAGCCCGATGGAAAACTACTAGACATAGCCAAGAAAGAGGAGGCACGGGTCTTTGACAAACTCATCCACAGAGAGACTAACGCCCCCACTCCCTACGAAATAAAGAGGCAGCTGAACGACATAATGGAGGAGCACTTTGGCCCATTTAGACACGGGTCGTCGATGGCGGAGGGGTTGGCAAAGCTGAAAAAACTCAGGGAAGCGGCCTCCTCCTTTAAGATTGTCGACGGCAGCCGTGTGTACAACCAGAACCTGAAAGACGCCCTTGAGGTAGACGGCATGATAGACCTTGCGCTTGTCGTAGGTATTGGCGCATATACGAGGACAGAGTCTAGGGGGGCGCACTATAGGCTAGACTACCCCAAGAGAGACGACGTGAATTGGCTCAAACACACCGTTGCGTATCTATACGGAGGCGAAATAAAGCTCACATATACGCCGGTAACAATTACAAAATGGAAGCCAGAGGAGAGGAAGTATTAGTATGAAGTCTGTAATAGTTAAGGTAAAGAGATACGACGGGTCTAAGAGCTGGTGGCAGGAGTACAAGGTTGAGGTGCCCTCGGAAAGAATTTCTGTGCTCGACGTACTGCTTAAAATTAAGGAGGAGCAAGACCCGACGCTGGCTGTGCGTTACAGCTGCCGCATGGCTATCTGCGGGTCTTGTGGCATGGTGATAAACGGTCTTCCTAGGCTTGCGTGTCAGACGTTGCTCTCAGAACTAAAGGATTCGCGATTAACCGTGGAGCCTCTTTGGAACCACAAAGTTATAAAGGACCTCGTGGTTGATACAGAGCCGGATTTTGAGAAAGTTAGGTCGGTTAAGCCGTACATAATTAGGGATGCGAAGGAAATTTACGGGAGTGATGCAGAGTTTGGACAAAGGCCCGAGGAGCTAGAGAAGTACTACAACTTTGCATATTGCATCCAATGCGGACTGTGCATGGCGGCGTGCCCAATACTGGGCTCTAATGAGAAATTCCTAGGGCCTATGGCTCTTGCGGCTGCGTATAGGTGGAGCGCTGATAGTAGAGACCGAGGCTGGGAGATAAGGAGAGCAATAATAGACGCAGAAGATGGGCTGTGGCCATGCCATTTGGCGTACACGTGCAGTGCCGTGTGTCCGCGGGGGGTGGATCCGGGCTATGCAATACAACTGTTAAAAAGCGCGATACTTAGGAGGCGGAGGCCATGA
The DNA here is from genome assembly GCF_000015805.1 of Pyrobaculum calidifontis JCM 11548. NCBI lineage: Archaea > Thermoproteati > Thermoproteota > Thermoprotei > Thermoproteales > Thermoproteaceae > Pyrobaculum > Pyrobaculum calidifontis. The sequence continues at coordinate 1,973,977 of NC_009073.1, forward strand.
GGGCGGGAAAAGGGATTTGGGAGTGGTTCAGAGGATTAAACTGGGAGCGCATATACTTCGCGATTCACAGACTAACCGCCATTTACCTCGTGTTGTACATATTCCCCAGGCCCTACCTCGTGTTGCTCCACGGCTCTTGGGAGGAGGCCCTAAAGTTCGACATGACGCCGATTGGGAGAGCCCTTGCGGCGCTCTTCATCTTCTCAATCGCATTCCACGGCATCAATGGGCTCAGGATCATGCTAATAGAGTTGGGAGTAATAAAGGGCAGGCCAATACGTGAACCCATAAGATTCATACCTGCGCTCCGGACGTCTAAACTTAACTGGCTACTTATGGCACTCACCATTGTAGGCACGGTAGTGGGTACACTCTTAGGCACATACTTAGTGCTATACGGCTCAGAGGTGTGGCCATGAGAGCCAGCACAGAGAGACTAATTTTGATTGTTGGTGCTTTTATTATGGTGGTGGGTATGCCGGCGGTTATAATGGCGGCGATAGCTTTAGGAAAAATACCGCTTGAAAAGGCCCTTTCTACACACCCGCTTGTGATAATACCATACGCCTTTGTAAAAATCGGCTGGGGCCTCATATGGGCCATCGTTGCAGTAGACTGGGTAGTTCACGGCTCGCATGGCATGAGGAGGATCTTAGGGGAGCTTGTAAAATCTGAACGAGGCAGAAGGGTGTTAGACGTCATAATAAACGCCATAATGATCGTCACTGGGATCGTCATGTTCTACGTGCTAGTTTTTATACCGAACTAGCCTTTTTTACTGTTGATGAGAGCTGGTATTACAGAGCCGTGAAGAAAGACACCAAAGCTGACTAATCGGCCCTCGGCGCGACAATAGTCTTAAAAGTGCCCGTAGTAAACTCATAGGTCAGCTTGATGGGCTTGTTTTCAGACAGCTCAACCTTGACCCTTTTGGACAAGCTCTTGAGCTTGCCTGTTATGTCTCTCAGAGTTTCAACAGTGTATTTGGCCGTCACGGTCTCCTCTGCCGACACGCTGAACAAGGCCTCGTCGTTTTGACTCAACGTGGCCTCAGCCGCCTTGCCGCCCTCGCCGACGCCCCTAATGGTTACCCCCTCCGGCGAGACTGAGATCTGCACCCAGTCGGAGACCTCCTCCACCATGGCCAACAAGTCGTCGAATACACCTGCGTCTACTTCAAACGACGCGTCAAAGGTGAGAGAAAGCTCTGGTATTTCCTCTTCTATGACTGAGACTATGGGGAAGGAGAAGCGGCGGACGAGGCCGGCCTCCTTCCCCCTCTTTGGGTACACGTAGAGGTTGAATCTGTTCCTCTCCTTGTCTACCTCTACCTCAAGCTTCTCTGTGGCGCCTATGCGCTTTATTACGTCCTTCAACGTGGTGAATATGAGGCCCACCTTGACCTCCTCCTCTAGGACGTAGTCCTCTAGGCTCGCCGCGTAGAAGGATAAGTCGAGGATAGAGGTCTTAGTGGGGTCGAGCGCCTTTATTGAAATTCCGTCTTGTGTAAACGTGAGCGAGGCCTCTGGCAGTAAGCGAATGAGTACCTCGAAGGCGTAGCGCGGCTCCTTCCCCTTTGGAAACAACGCCCGGGCCACACTCATGAGATTAAGTTGGGCAGACAATTATATAAGTGAGCTTCATGTAAGAGTATTGTGAAGAAGACCCCGATCGCCGAATGTGTGACGAGTGGTATTACGACTGACTCTTAATCTTTCTCAGCTCCTCTATGAGGAGCGGTATTACTTGCTTGTAGTCGGCCACTACGGCGTAGTCCGCGTTTTGCATTATGGGGGCGTGGGGGTCTGGGTTAATCGCAATCACGGTCTTAGACTCTTGCATGCCCATTAGATGTTGGATTGCTCCACTGATTCCGACGGCGATGTAGAGCTTAGGCCTTATAGTCTTCCCAGTCTGACCTATCTGCCTATTGTGCGGAACCCACCCGGCGCGTACAGCCATGAGCGAGGCGCCCACTGTTCCGCCTAACAGCTTGGCCAACTCTATTAACAGCTTGAACCCCTCTGCAGAGCCGAGGCCCCTCCCCCCGGCCACCACTATGTCGGAAGACTCCACTGGGGGCAAATCTGCCACGTCTTTTTCTAGCCTCTTCTCCACTGATATCAAGCGAGTTCTTCTCCTAGAAATTTCCACTTTTTCCACTATGATTTGTCCAACGCGGCTTGTGTCACGCGGCGGCTTGGGAAATACGCCGGGCCTCACACTGGCCATCTGCGGACGCCTCTGTGGAGTTCTTATGGTGGCAAGCTGAGTGCCGCCGAAGGTTGGGCGTATTTGTAGCAGATCTCTAGTCTTTGGATCTATGTCAAGCGCTGTGCAGTCCGCAGTTATGCCCGTGATAAGAGTATTAGCTATGTACGCAGCTAGTTCTCTCCCCCTCTTTGTGGCCCCTATTAGGAATACCTCTGGCTTATACTTTGCGACAACTTTAGCAATTGCCTCCGCATATTCGGCGGGCGTGTAAACTCTGAGATCAGGGTTTTCGACGATCACGACTTTATCTGCGCCGTGGTAAATTGCCTCACGTGCCATTTCCTCGGTCCCCGCGACTATTACCCCACCTACCTCAGTGCCGCCGAGCTTTGCGGCCAACTCCCTCGCCTTCCCTAAGAGTTCAAGGCCTACATCTTTCAGCTTATCGCCGTCGCGCTCTAAATACACCCAAACTCCCTTATACTCCTCCTTATTAATGGGAGGCCAGAGAGAGCAGGGCATGTTATATAACTCCCTCCTGCCTTAATATTTCAACTAGCTTTTTCACTATTTCCTGCGGCTCGCCTTGTATAACTACTCTCTTTCTAGGCGGATATGTGGCAGGCGCCAGCCCTGCAACCACGGTGGGACTGCCACGTAGTCCAACACATTCAGGCTCTAGCTTCAGATCGTTGTTGCTGATAATTTGTATATGCTCTCTTGCGATGAGCTTTCGACTCAATCTAGTCTCCCTCGGAACTTGCGAGCCTTTTAGCACCGATATAACTGCTGGCATTTCTACCTCGTATACTTCATCTACGCCCTCGTCTTCGAGAAATCGCCGGACTATTAAGGTCCTCCCCTTAACCTCGGCGTCGTACACGTAGTACACATAGGGTACGCCAAGCCAGCTGGCCGTCTGGGCGCCTATGTGCGCCGTGGTGCTGTCAATGGTTTCCTCCCCGGCTACGACTAAGTCGTAGTCTGGCACATATTTCTCAATGGTTTTTGCAAGGACGTGCGCCGTTGCCCACGTATCAGCGCCGGCGAAGACTCTGTCAGACGCTAGAATTGCCCTATCAACTCCCATGCCTATGAGACTCTCCAGCGCTGGGATGCCGCTGGGAGGGGCCATGGAAAGCGCTATCACCTCCCCGCCGTACTTGTCCCTTAGCTTTAGTGCAAACTCTACGGCGTCTCTATCCCAAACATTTGTCGTAAGTGGAACTCCCTCTCTGACCAAGGTGCCGGTTTTTGGGTCTATCCTAATTGCTGAGGAGAGGGGGACGGCCGCCTTTGTGAGTACTACGATCTTCATAGCCCTAGGTGAAGCGGTACCAAATTCCCATGCCAGACCTCGGATAGTTCCACTCTATGTTGCCGTGTGGACATACGACCCTGCATGTTCCACATTCTACACACGCCTCGGTACTTAACACGATTATGTCTCCCTGTTGTACATAACACTTAGCTGGGCACATATATGTACATGGCTTTTTTTCACACTTTCTGCACATGTCTGGATCTTTGATTTTTATATGAGGACGATGTATATCAACGTCCCACGCATTGGCGTTGAGCCTCTCCTCTATTGTAAAATATTTCAAGCTCATAAGTTCCTAATCATCCTAATCATATTTATCATTAACTTTAACAGACTTACCTTGGTGTGTTTCGACGCCTCGCGGACTGCTTCAAACAAGGTCCTGTGATTCTCGTCTATTGAGAAGTATCTATACGCCGCCTCTGTTGAAAATAGCGCCAAATCTCTGAATAGGCTCTCATCGCTTAGTAGTCTATCGGCGTGTCTAAACTTTTCAAGTTGCGGTAGTATAAAGCTGGACCTCAACTTCCTCTCATACACGTACAAGTCCTCCGCCGAGGGGCTTCTAGCCTCTTTTACAGCATCCGCGGCTAAAACGCCGGACGCTATTGCGAAGTCGACGCCTCTTATGAGGACTCCAGTGTGTAATAGAAAGCCTGCGGCGTCGCCAACTATTAAGAGCCCGTCGTGGTAAAGCCTTTGAGGAGACATGTTTATTCCAGCGACTGGAGTCATGTGGCCGCCGTACTCTTGCAACGTGGCGCCTTTGACAAGCTGCGCCACGTAGGGGTGTAGCCTGAATTTTTCCACAAGTTCGTACACAGGCGTTTTCAGCTTTGGCCAATTTCTGAGGTATACGACCACGCCTAGCGCCAGCGCGTCTTTGTAGGTGTATATGAAGCCACCGCCCGGCAGATACTCAGTTGGGTAGCCGGCAAAAGCCCACGCGAGGCCTTCATCCTCGTCGAGGCCTAGCCTTTCTTCAAGCACTTTCTTGTTCTCAAATTTTAAGACTTCTTTGACGCCTACTGCAACAGCCTCTGGCTCAAGCTTCTTCGCAAGACCTGCCCGTTCAAGGAGGAGGCGGTTGACCCCTTCGGCATCTATGACGTATTCCGCGTGTAGCACGTCTGGGCCAGACTGAACGCCGACTATTCTGCCTTTCTCGTCTTTTACAAATTGATCAACGGTTATTTCTGTGACAATTTTTGCGCCAGCACTCTGCGCCAACTTCGCCATCCAAGACACGAAGGAGACGAGCGGCACCACGAAGCTCTTCTTTTCTTTCTCTACCACGGCACTTTCCACAGTCAATGCCTTATCCTCTGTGAGAAAAGTCACTCTCTCCCTCCTCACCCACCTATCCACAGGCGCGTCTTTACGAAACTCCGGTAGATATTTATCGAGCCAGTAGGCGTATATCCGCCCGCCGTAGAGCTCCTTGGCGCCCGGTTCTCTGCCTCTTTCTAGCACTACCACTTTAAAACCGGCAGAGGCGAGTTTATACGCGGCGGCTAAGCCAGCTGGGCCTGCGCCTACAATTGCCACGTCGAATTTCATCGGGGAGAGACTGTGCCATCGTTAAAATATGTATTCTCGACAAGAGCCAAATATTTCAAGTTTAAAAAATACACAACGTAGAAGCCCCATGCGTGTGCTTCTCAAGTATTTCTCAGCGCTACGAGACATAACGGGAAGCGCCAGGGAAGAAGTGGCCTTTGAAGGCCCTGTCACCGTTTCCGACCTGCTTACGTGGTTTTTCAAGAAGTACCCAAAGGCAGAGGCCTTTAGAGAGGAGCTAGTGGTGTTAGTAAACGGCAGGGCAGTTGAAGGCTCCTATGTGTTGAAAGATGGAGACGAGGTGGCGCTGATGCCCCCCGTCAGCGGTGGGGGGATAATCACAAGCGACATAAGCATTGACAAAGAAGTTAGAGACATCATAGAGAAAAGCGCTACACAGGGAGGCGGGGGGGTGGTAATATTCGTGGGCTTTGTAAAAGGCGTTGTCGACGACGCCGCGGTAAATGTGCTCGAGTACGAGGCCTACGAGCCTTACGCAGACCAAAAGATTAAAGAGATTGAGGAGTGGGCAAGGTCGCAGAAGGGCGTCTTAGACGCTAGAGTGTACCACAAGGTTGGTTCCCTAAAGCCTGGAGACACTACCATATACGTCTTTGTCTCAGCCATCAATAGGGATGTGGCTTTTAGAGTGGCGCGGGACGCCTTAGAGCGCGTAAAACACGAAGTCCCAATTTTTAAGCTTGAGCGTAGAAGCGATGGAGAGTTCTGGGTAGTCGGCGACGGCAGACGTATTCCTAGAAGTCCTCAACCTTGAAGGGGGACTCCTCCACTTCTACGATCCCCTCCACCTCGGCTACGTATTGATTATGCCGCATTTTTACCACTACGCTAATGGCATAGCCGCCCTTTGTGACTATTAGGGTCTTGCCTCTCTCAAATACTACGTCGACTACCGCCTCCCCCATTTCCTCAAGCTGAGTGGCCACCCTATTTACTAGGCTCCAGAGAAAGGTCAGTGCTATGTTTAAGCCCTCTGACCGTATCTCCAACGGCCTTGACAGCGCCGCGGCGAAAAACTCGCCTATATCTCTGCTCACCTCCGGATTTGTGGATTCCACCAACATGTATACCCTTAGCCTAGTCAGCGCCTTTACCTTGTCCTCAAGCGTCTGCACTAAGTCTTTACACCACAGTGTATATTAAAATCACGCCTTACTCCTCCTCTTCCTCCCCCGGCAACTTCAATAGAGAGATCCTCCTCGGCTTCTCCTCTTTTGGCTGCTCTTGCTGGGCGAGCTTCTCCTTGTACATTTCGGCTAGTTTGTCAACAACGGCGAGTATGGCTCTCGAAGTCTCCGTATCCTTTGCTAAAAACTCGTGAAGCCGGCCTGAGTCAAGGTAGTGGGAAAGCTCTGGGTCCATGGGTATGCCCCCCAAGAAGGGCACACCCGCGCTTTCGGCAATCCTCTTCCCAGCCTCTTTCCCAAATATGTAGTACACCTTGCCGTCGCCTGGGCACTTGAAACAACACATGTTCTCCACGACGCCCGCCACCCTTATGTTTAACTTGCGCGAGAAATCCACGGCTTTTACCACAATCCTCCTGGAGATCTCCGTCGGAATTGTGACAATGATGCTTCCGTCGAGGCCCCCCTGGAGGCTTTGCGCAATGGTGAGAGGCGCGTCGCCGGTGCCCGGCGGGAGATCCACCACCAATACGTCTAGCTGGCCCCACTCCACCTGGGCTATGAAGTCTCTCAAAGCCTGGTTCACAAGGGGGGCCCTCCAAATTACCGCCGTGTCGTCGCTGGGCAGCGCAAACTCTATAGACACAACTTTAACCCCAAGAGGGCCCACCGCGGGGAGTATTCTCCCAGTTTTCTGATCCACATACAGCGTGCTATCGGAGAGTCCAAGCATCTTGGGGATCGTGGGGCCATATACGTCCCCGTCCAGTATGCCGACGCTGTACCCCCTCATGGCAAAGCCCAAGGCCACAGAAGCCGTCACCAACGACTTCCCCACGCCGCCCTTGCCCGACAGTGTCACAAGCTTTAACTTAACGCCCTTGAGCACGTGGGCAAGCGATCCGGGCGCAGAGGCTTGACCACGGATATTAACCTTGACGCTCATGATTCTACAACTGTTATATCTATATATAAATTCGCTATACGGCGCCTTCGCTGAGCCACAGCGCCACGCCTTTTCGCACAAGGGAAACCCCTATAGCCACGCTTACTACGAGCATGATCTTTTCAACGACTCTTATCCCAATCACGCCCAAGGCCTTCATCACATACCTCGACGCAGACAGCGTCAGGTATGTAAGCGCCGCCACGGCCACTATTACAACTAGAGCGAAGACTTTGCCATACTGATTCGACAGCACTAACACGTACGAGATAGAGGCAGGGCCTGATAGATACGGCACGGCTAGAGGCACAACTGCCACCTCAACTCCCTCCGACACTGGGGCCTCATAAGGCCTCAACAGGTAAAGAAGAGAAAAGGCCGCGAGTACCAGGCCACTCGCCACCATGAAGTCCCCCAGACCCACGCCGAAGTAGGCGAAAAATTCTACGCCGACTAAGGCGAAGAAGGCCAAAATTAGGGAGGCCACTACCACGGAGAGAGAAAGCACTCTCCTACGCGCCCCCTCCCCGATTCTACTCGTCACAGCCATGAAAAGTGGAATATTCCCAACTGGGTCAACCACGATATATAACACAAGTATTGAGAGGGCTAAGCTGTGGAGGTCCATCAGAACCCAGATTTCTCCACACCTAGTTCAGCGATGACGGGCCTTCCTCATTTGGCCCAGTTGTACCTTCTCCAACGCTTACTCCGACCCCAGCCGCAAGAAGCACAGTACTTCTTTGTCACATTATATGAATGTCTGCCGCATCTCGGGCACCGTATGTGCGTCTTCCCCTTGTTGTGCTTGCCCATCGAAGGTGTGCCCTTCATGACACAGGCGAAATAAACAAGACGTTTTCTCCTCTCACCACTATGGTGCCGCGTTTATACACATTGCCGTCTATGATCTCCTCGGCGTCGTCTAGGAGGAGGTTTACATGTTGGTCAAAGGCCTTCAGTATGCCCCTGATCTCGTGGCTGTCGCGGAGTTTTACCAACACTTGTTTCCCAATGGAGTCTTGCAGAGTGGCTCCCAGCGTGGCGAAGCACTTGGATAAATCCGTGGCCATGGGTCCCCACTTCCGCGCAGTATATAAAGTTTATCGACGCCTCCTCATTTATAATATCTGCCATTTTGAGACGTGGCCTCTGACGTACTACTTGAGCAGGTACTTAGAGATCTGCGGCTGCGAGGATTCCGCATAGTAGAACAGCTGGCCGACAACATGTTCATAGGCGAGAAGAAGGAGAAGTACCTCTTCTACGTGATGGTTGAGGGCGTCGAGGTAAGTATATCAACTATGCTCAAGGTGATAAACATGGGCGAGACCCTCTCCATGCCCGTGGTGCTGGCCCTTGTGAGCAACGACGGGACAGTGACCTACTACTTTGTGCGAAGGATAAGGCTAACGCGCAATGTGTACTATGCTGAAGCTATTTGAGAAGCTTGTTGAGGCGTCTAGAAGCAGAGGCGTGCGCTTCGTCATACACTTTGCCAAGTGCCGCGGAAAAGTTGGCGTTGACAGAGAGGTCAAGGCTCTGGACGAGGAGGGGAGGCCCGCGCCCTGGTCTAGGGTATTCCCCGGGATAACTCCGCAGAACGTGTTGCAACAGTGCGTGGTGAAAAAAGTGGAGGTGTACAAGGGGGCTGAGCTAGTGGCCGAGTTCAAATCTATTGAAGAGGCTCTTTCAAGCCTTTAGCGGATTCCCTGACCTTCACCGCGTATCCCCTCCCCAAACTTATCTCTCTTACGCTGTAGACCATGCGCCCCACGGCTATAATTCTCCCACTGGAGTCTCTCACGGCAGCCTCGCCGTTTGCCCGCAGATCCTGCGACGTTGCAGTTATGTACTTGGCGGGGACGTTGCGCCCATCTTGTACATATTGAACAGCCTCATCCCCCACTACTACGTACCTGTCTATAAATGTGGCGCCGTATAAAGTGGGCAGTAGATAGCCGTCGTTGTTGCGTAACACAAAGGCAAGTCTGCCGTCTACGTACACACGGCGTATTCTGCCGCTTGCGTTATATTCCACCTCGATTTTGCGGCCCCTAAGTCTCTCCACGACTCCTCTGCCATATAGGTAGGACAGTTGTACCAAGACGGCGGTGGACACGTAGAGGAGAGACACGTTTTAAATATGCAACATGTCCACCTTGTGTACTGCGAAATATGTGGGCGGCCCATAGAGGGGGAGCCTATAGCCATAGAACTAGATGGGGCAGTGTTGTACGTGTGCCGTAGTTGTGCGGCCAAGTACGGCGGCAAGACTCTGTCCAAGACGCCTCAGCCGCAACAGCAGAAAAAGCCGGCTAAGCCAATTCCACAGCCCCAGCGTAGCCGCTTGCCGGAGCTGGAACTAGTCGACGACTTCGGCGACGTTATTAGGAGGGCGCGGGAGAACTTGGGTCTCTCAAGAGAGACTTTGGCGGCTATGTTGGGCATAAAGGAGACGGTGCTGAGGAGAATAGAGGCGGGCCAGCTACAGCCCGACCTAGCTCTTGCTAGAAAAATTGAAAAGGCGCTTGGGATTAGGATTCTTGTCGAGAGCAGGGAGGAGACCGCGTCGAGCAGTAGCGCCAAGCTTGAAAAGGGGCTCACCTTGGGCGAGGTCGCTGAAATACGAGACGAAGGTGAAGAGTAGGGCGCTTCTCGCCTACGTCGGCCCCAAGGAGCAGGCCCTGAGCAATAAAATTGAGGAATTCGTCTCGCTGGCGGAGGCCGCGGGCTTTGACGTTGTCGACGTTGTTACACAGTTTGGCAGACCCGACACCAGGTTTTACCTAGGCACAGGCAAAGCGCGGGAGGTGGCGCTCCGCGACTTTGACATATTTGTCGCGTACCACACTTTGACTCCCCTACAAGTTTTCAACTTGGAAAAATTGTTTAAAAGGAGGGTCTTGGATAGAGTTTACTTAATACTTACAATTTTTGAAAAGAGGGCCGGAAGCACAGAGTCTAAGTTGCAGATTGAACTTGCACGGCTTAGGTACGAGCTCCCGAGAGTAAAGGAATATCTGCGGAGAGCAAAGATGGGCGAGCAGCTGGGGTTTATGGGCGCTGGCGAGTACATAATTGACGCCTATTACCGCCACATGGTCAAACGCATGGCCACGATAAAGAGAAAGCTTGAGGAAGTTAGGAAAAACAGGGCCATGCACATACAGCGGAGGAAGAGGTCGGGCGTGCCAGAGGTGGTCATAACCGGCTACACAAGTGCGGGGAAGACTACCCTCTTCAATAGGTTGACCAACGAGGACAAGCTAGTAGACGGCAGGCCCTTCGCGACGCTGGAGACCTACAGCAGGGCCCTAGACTTATGGGGCAAGAGAGTTGTGATCACAGACACAATAGGGTTCATAGACGACTTGCCCCCCTTCCTAATAGAGTCGTTTCACTCGACTCTCCAAGAGGTCACAGAGGCAGACGTGGTGCTACTAGTCGTAGACGGGTCCGATCCGCCTGGCGAGCTTAGCAGAAAGCTTGAGACATCTATGGAGACCCTGGGAGAGGTAGGCGTCTCAAGGGACAGAGTGATCCCGGTTGTAAATAAAGTGGACAGGATAGGCATAGGGCGTGTCAGAGAGCTGAGGTCTGTGTTAGCGAAGTACTTCACTTGGTTTATCCCCATATCAGCGCTTACGGGCTTCGGCATTGAGGCGCTAAAGGCCGTCCTATTCTTCAAGGTGCCGGGCTACATTTTGACAAAGACACAGGACAGAGAGGCAAGGGGGCTACGTGTCGGAGATGTAGTGTTCGTGCCAATCCCCGAAGACGCGGGGAGGTTCTAAGCTTTTAAAGCTGGGCAAACGTCGCACATGTGAAAGACGTGTATCTTTACATAGTTGAAAAAAGCGTAGCGCTTGAGTTCGACTCAGCCGAATACGGCAGATTGGCGAGGAAGACCGTGGAGCTCCTCTATGATAGGAAGGAGGAGCTCACCGACGACCGAATCGCAATCCTCCTCAACATTTCAACAGCCGAGACGAGGAGAATCCTACAGTACTTAATGAAGCAGAACTTAGTCGGCGTGAAGAAGAGGAGCACAGAGGACTATAGGATCGAGTATACGTGGTATGTAAACGACGAGGTGATATCTCAAGCAGTTAAGTATAGGGCGAAGGTCGTGAGAGAAAAAATTTCGCTTATGATAAAGGCTTTGACAGAGGAGGCCTTCTACGTCTGTCCAAACTGCTTCATGCGGTACCCCGTCGAAGAGGTCATGGAACGGGGAGGAGTGTGCCCAATATGCGGCTCACATCTCGAGTACGTGGAAAACGTAGAGGAGATAAATAAGCTCACCAAAGTCTTTGAAAAACTAGACAAGATATGAGGGTGGAATTTAGGATCTACAAGCCTGTGGAAGACTACGAGATCTTTGTCACAGGCTTTGCCGGAATCGGCATTGTAGGCCACATAGCCACCAAGTACATATCGAGGGGCTGCGAAGTCGTCGGCGTGGTAAGATACCGAGGCGAGCCCCCCATTGTGTCAATTGAGGGCGGGAGACTTGTGCTACAAAACGAGATTTTCTCCTGCGGCAGACTCGTCGGCGTGGTAAACAACTACGGCATACACGAGGCCGCCCTCTACGACTACACAAGGGCACTGGCCAACTGGGTCGCGGCTAACGAGTTCAAAGTGGCCGTCCTCTTCGGCGGCTTAGACGGGAGGCTGAAGAGGGGGGACGAGCTACTCCGCATTGTCTACACCTCGGCCTATGAGAGGAGGGGACTACCTACGGGCGGAGCCAAAGTGCTGGAGGCTGGGCTTCAGGTGGTGGGGCCCTTGGCCCTCCTCACCTCGTTCTTCGAAGAGCTAGACTTCCCAGCTCTCGTAATATTGCCCTATGCCGACGTAACGAGGCCAGCCGACCCATATGCAGCAAGCGTGGCGCTTGACTTCTTCTCAAAACTGTACGACTACCCAGTAAATACAAGCGGACTAAGGCAGATGGCCGAAGAGCTTGAGAGAGAGCTAGAGGAGGCGCGTCGTAGGCTAGAAGAGCAGGCAAAGCGCGAAGAATCTAAGCTATATATCTAGCATCCTCTATTGAAGAGAGGCGCCTCACGGCTTTCCCCACTAAGGGAATATCTACGCCGTAGGTATATATTTCGTCGTATCGGTTTAGCCACTCGTAGAGGCGCGCCCTCGCCTCTTCGCTCTCGCCCTCGGCCTCGTTTTGGGACAGGGGGTACACCTCTGCCAACTCCTCAGGCACGGCGCCGAAGACGGGGTCGTAGAAAATTATGTGAACACGCTCGCCTACTAGCTCTTTCAGATATCGGTATTCCCAGCTCCGATTGTACGGCTTTGTGCTCGCTTTAACCACGAGGGCCTTTTTCGACGGCGGATCTACGTTTTCCAGTCTTGTGAAGTGTCGAAGCGGCTCTGGTCTTGAGGGTGAGGTGTCGTGGTAGAAGAAGAGGCCGTGGGGCTTTGGGTGCGTCTCTGGGTCCAGCGCCTCGATGTAGCGGCGGAATTTGCTTAATTTTTTGAGGAATCTGTATAGGGAGGGGTGTGCCCGGGCTTTCGCCTCTAGGTACTCCCAGAGTGTCCCCTCGTGGATCCTCTGCCTTATCTCCATCAGCTCCTCTCTGAGCACCGCAAGGTTGTGCTCTGCGATTAATAGGGTGCGTTCTTCGCGCGGCATTTCTCTGAGCTCTTTTACCGGCGTCTGGCAGAGCTTGGTGCTACAGGGGAGGTACTCCGACTTTGCGTCATCGAGGCGCAACGTCCTGTCTCTCAGCATTATTCTCCCGTCTCTCGCGTATAGTATATACGACGCGCTGTCAAAGAGGTCTACTCCCAGCGCGACGGCAAAGGGCAGTATTAGTGGGTGCCCCGCGCCGAAGAGGTGCAAAGGAGCGTCTCTAACCATGGCCATCTTGGCCTCTAGGACTATCTCAAGTATTGTATCAAACCTGTACTCCTCGAGGAGGGTAGTGGGGCTACCGACCGCATAAATGGGAAAGCCCATTTGGGAGAGCTCTCTTGCAGATCTCCTCAGTAGGTCGAGATAGGTGGCTCCCTGTATGGGGGCCACCACTAGCATGTCTAAGTCTTTTAAGAGGCGCGTGGCCCTCCTCGCCCTTCTTAGCGTTTCTTCCACTTTCAACAACGCGCTGTGGTAGGGCTCTTCATAGTCAAAGGGCAGGTCCAAGATTACGCCTATGTCGCTCCCGATCTTGTGTTGATACAGCAGAATCTCGTCTGGGTCTACGTCGACTGTGCCATAGCGCAGAATTTGGTACGCCCCGGAGTCTGTCATGACGACCCCATCCCACTTTAACAACCTCTTTACATTTACATCGCCGCCTTTGGCAAGCCTATATATGAAGTATGAGTTGGTGATTACTTGCCCGAAGTATCTCTTTAATACCTCGCTCGGCACCTCTTGCTTCCTCGGGTCAACCACTGGGAACAACGCCGGGGTTTCTACCACGCCGCTTTTCGTATAAAGCCTGCCGATCCTTCCCCCCAAGTCTTTCGCGACTATTTCAAAGACCCCCATATCAGTCCAACTCGACAACTTCGTGCTCAGAAATCACCTTGGTCTTGTCGGCGTTTGCCTCAGGCCCCAGAGCCACGAGGTAGTGCCGCACGGTGCTTAACCACTCGGGCTCCTCCACGGCGTAGCCCTTCATATAGGCCTCGTTTGCGATAGACACCATCTGCACCACCAGCGGATGTACCGCCCGCCGAGAACCGGCAGGAACTATATCGATAATGTTCTCTGGCAAAGTCCGCACGGACTCCTCCAGCTTCGCCAACCTCCTCCGCGCTATGTAGGTCTTAACGCGGCTACCGACAACCCGCCTGCTGTACTTAGCCACTTTGACCATAGAGGTTGCTAATCCCAAAAGCCCTAGCGGGATAGTGGCCATCCCCAGTATAAATGCCAAGGAGAATGCGACTACCGACAAGAGAGCTATAAATATTAGTAGAGCTTTCATGTCCTTTATAAACACACCTCCAAGGACGGCGAATATGCCTATGGCGGCGGCTAACGCCAAGTCTATCATAGCAACGGTATGACGTAGCACTTGTCCACTGCCACAAGCTGATATTCGCCCATTTCTAACCTCTCTACGGCCTCACGACACGACTTTAGGAGCTCCGCCTTACGTTTTATAAAGTCGTCGATCCTCTTGTCCCTGCCTGCGAGAGCCGCGAGCAGTTCAAGCTCGCGCTCTATGGCGGCGAGCAGATCCTTAGGCCTTCCGTAGAGCAACATGCTTCTGCCTGTAGTAGTCCATCACAGCCTCGGCCACCTTCTCTGCGTCAAAGACGCCCTTCTCCACCAGGGAGGATAGAAGCTTCGCCCTCTCCATAATTTCCTCATATCCGCCTAGCCTCTGCAACCAGTAGGACCTCCTCAAGTCTACTTCGACGCTGTCTGTGCGGGGGTCGTACCAGCCCACGTTTATGAGACCGAATTCCTCCTCCTTTATTTTTATCTTGCCCGGCGTGGCGTAAGGGTAGGCCCTTAGCCAGACGACCTCAGTTATCCCAGTGACGCGCCTGCCGAAGTCGAAGCGCCTAATGGTCGCCAGCACGTGGAAGGCGGAGAGGTGTTCCGGCGAAACTCCAATGGCCTCCCCCGTGAGGCGCATAAAGACCTCCATGAGATCCTCCGCGTGGAACGTTGTAGCGCCGCCGTGGCCTGTCAATACGCCTTGGATTAATTCATGTATCTCACGGCCGCGGCTCTCGCCTATGACAATTATGTCGGGCCTGGCGCGCAGTAGGTACTTCACTAGGTCGATTAAGTATATGGCTGACTCAGAGCCTGGCAGGCTCTTCATGTAGTCGTACATGGGAGATGTGAAGAGCATTACGACGTTTTTAAAACTCGGCGGCACTCTAATCTCAGGTGTCTCCTCTGCGATGGCCAGGCGCTTGTGCGGGAGAAGGACTAGGAGCGCGTTTAGGAGCGTGGTCTTACCTGTGCCAGTTCCGCCGATCACCATGACCGACTTGTGGTGTTCAAAGAGGTACCAGAGGTAGGCCATGGCCAGGGGGGATATGGTGCGCCTCTTTATGAGCTCCGTGGGTGATATGGGGAATGGGGGCTGTACACGCACTGACACATACGGCGCATTTCTAGCCACTCTCCCAGACATGGCAGTGGCGAAGCGCAACAGCGCGCCGTTTCTCAAGCGTATGTACGTGTCTTGGATGGGGTACTGCTCGTTGAGCGGGCGCCCCGTCTCGGCGTATACCCTCCCCACAATCTTTATCAAAGTCTCCCTGTTTGTTGGGACGACGTTTGTCCTTATGTTATAGCCGTAGTCTCTGTGGTCTACGTATATCGGCGCGTCTATACCGTTGATGTTTATGTTTTCAAGTCTCACGTCGTACAGTATCGGGGTGAGGTACGAGTAGTCGGCGGCCTCCAGCTGGACGTAGTACCTCACTGCGGCACGCAACTGCTTGGGAACGCCTATGTCGGCCATGGCCATTTCAATGAGTTTGCCCAACTCCTCTCTACTTACATTAGGCCTAATTATCTGGTGAGCCGTGAGGTACTCCACAACCTTATACGCATACTCACCCACTTTGTCCGAGTAGGGAAATGCGTAGGAGACATTGTAACAGTAGCCGTCTTCTGAGGCAAATATCTGAATCCTAGCGCCCTCCGACTGATACTCCTCCACAACCGTCCCTTTGCAACTTTCGACGCGGAAGTCGAGCATATTACACTGTGAATATAGATTTTGTGGCCATCACCGCTAAGAATATCGCCAGATATAAAAGCGCCAAGTAGAGCAACCCGCCGCGGGTGGAGAAGCTTATCTTGGAGAAGAGGAAGTAGTAGCCCAGCGACATTATGCCAAGGGCGGCGTATAGAATCCCCATGCCTGTCCCGCCTACTGCGGCGCCCCCATAAATTTTGGACATGGCCTCTGTCAGCGTGATCATGGCCGTGTTGACAAAGGCCACCATGGCGGCCCCCGCCAGCGCCAGAAATCTTGTCACATTTAAAGTTCTGCCAATCTCAGTCCGGTACTCAAATAGCTTTGCCACAAAGTTCTGTAGCTGGTCTATGGTGGCTCTTGGCAGTGTGCCAAGCCGGTGAATGTCGAAGAGCATCCGCACAATCACCGACATGACGGGTTGCATATCTTTTAACACGACGTCTTCAAGTCTGCTGTCGCCGACTTTCATGGCTTGTAATATAGCGGCCGCCTTGTTGTTAAAGGGGCCGTAGTCTCCGAAGGTTATTGCGGTTTCAACAGCTCTATAAACTGAGGGGGCCCTCTTCAGCTCGTCGAATACCGTGTATATAAAGTCCATGAAGCCCCTCTCGAAGGCTCTGGCATTTACCTTCTCTCTCGCTATAATCCACCCGGCGACAGTCACTCCAAACGCCAAAAGCGGCGCCGCCGTAGAGAAACTCGGCTGTATAAAGGCCGTTAAAATCATGGCCGTCGCCGCCGCCACAGCGAATATGATGGGAAGCAGTTTGAACTCCATTTTCATGAGCGGGACGTTTATGAACAGCGCCATGACGACGCCCAAGATTGCGGGAAGCAGGCCGCCCATTAGTAACAACAGCGCAGGGTTTCCTCTGCCAATAACCACCGCTGTGACAGAGAGCATGGCAAGTCCCACGACGAGCGAGGAGATCAGCGACGTGAGTCTATCCATGCGCCTCTGCATCGCCGAGGCAAACTCCACTGTGTCCATGTCCATGTAGAGAGACAGCTTTGCCACAATGTCTTCCCCAATCCTCAGCGAAGTGTATAAAGAGTTGAAACGGTATACAAGTTTCTGAGGCGCCAGCTTCTCCACCGCACGCTTCATGGCATCCATGGGCTCCATGCCTATCATCTTGGCGTTGTTCCACGCAGCCAGCGCCAACGTCCTAACCCCCGGCAACTCTCGGTAGCGCGTCATCCTCTCAATCAAGAGGTTGAGGTGGGCCTTTGTGGCAAAAGCCATTTGGACAAGGGCTGTGAAAAACACCATCTCTGTCCCCAACATCTCCCTAATAGACCCCGCCCTGACTGACACCAGCAACTTGGGCAGGAGGAAGACCAAGGCGCCGACACCCAAGAGGAGGGGGCCCAGCGGAAAAGCGCCAAGCAACACTAGCACAGCCCCGCCGCCCACGACGGCTAAGCCGAGCAAGTTAAACAGCCTAGCCGTGCTCCTAAACCTAAGGGGGTCTAAGTCCGTCTTCTCAATCCCACGGAGTTGCCACCTAGTCAAAAAGTCTTGCACAAGCAACTACGCTTATGTTGTATTTATTTTTTGCTTTGTAGCTCCCCGTGGCTACAGTGGGCGCGCCATGATGTAGGCATCTTCGCCGTCGCTGTAGTAGCGGGGGATCCTCCCCACGACTCTAAAGCCTAGTTTTTCATAGAGCGAAATAGCCGGCGTGTTAGACACGCGCACTTCTAGGTATACCTCAGTCGTGTCGTAGTAGTTTTTCAACGCTTTAAGGGCCCTAAGCATCATGGCTGTGGCAATGCCCAGCCTCCTGGCCTCAGGCAGGACCCCCACTGAGACTATGTGGCCCTTCTTGGCCGTCTTACCCTTTGCGATGTAGCTCCATCCAAATTCGACACGCGACATCACGTAGCCGACTACTTTGCCCCCTACCTCTGCGACTATGAAGGCCTTTGGGTATTGCTCAATATGTTCTACGAAGAACCAAGGGGGGTAGTTCTCCGGAAGCACCTTCCTGTTTATCTCAATTACCGCGTTTAAATCCCGCATAGTCACCTCTCTTATCACATACTCCGTTTTACCATCTTTGCCAAGAAGTTTCTGCGGCCCGTCTATCGCTATCTCGGATATCATGGCGGAGATAGAATTAGGTATATAAGTGCCATTCTCAGAGGCACGCCCAGCGCCGCTTGGATGAAGTACTTTGCATGTGGCGTAGAATCTATCCTATGGTCGATTTCGTCGACCCGGGGCAGTGGATGTAGCACTATAAGCCCCCTCTTGGCGTTCTTTAAAAGCTCTAGTGTTACCCTATAACTACCCTTGACTCTTTCGTACTCCAGTGGGTCTAAAAAGCGCTCTTTCTGTATTCTGACCACGTATAACACGTCTAGCTCATGTACCACCTCTTCTACGTTGGTGTGAAAGCTCATTTTTACGCCTTTGTCTCTCGCGTAGTCCACGGTCTCGGCCCTCGGCCTTAAAAACTCTGGCGAAATAAAGTAGAGCCTAACGTTGAAATTCGCAAGAGTCTCCACTAGGCTGTTTATCGTCCTGGCGTTTCTCAAGTCGCCCATCAATCCCACGTTGAGGCCGTCAACGTGGCCGAACTCCCTCCAGATTGTGTACACGTCTAACATGGCCTGCGTGGGGTGGTTGTACGCCCCGTCGCCCCCATTGACAACAGGGCTTTCGGCCACCTCTGCCGCCAGCTTGGCGGCCCCCTCGTACTTGTGCCTAATTACTATGACGTCGGCGTATGCGTCTAACATCCTTATCGTGTCAGCCAGCGTCTCACCCTTCTCAACGCTTGTGCCCTCCGCGCTTCCAAATCCTATGACGTCGCCGCCAAGTCTCTTCATCGCAACCTCGAAGCTGAGCCTAGTCCTAGTTGATGGCTCGAAAAAGGCCGTAGCCATAACTTTGCCTCTGAGAAAGTCTACACGCGATTTTGCAAACTTCTCCATGTACTTGGCCATTTCGAAGAGCTCGTACAAGTCTTCTCGACTGAAGTCCCGAGCCGAAATTACGTCTCTACCGAACCACACGGCGTATAGTTATTAAAGAGTTTTAAGAGTGGAGCGCGTGCATCCGGTAATAGTGGCGTTAGATACCGACGTGTTAAAGGCGCTGGATGTGGCAAAAGCCCTAAGAGACGAGGTGGCTGGATTCAAGGTGGGGTGGGACCTCATACTCGAGGGCGGCATATCTATTGTGAGCGAGATTTCCAGATATGGAAGTGTTGTAGTAGATGTAAAGATCGCAGATATTCCATATATATCAAGTAGATTAATAGATAAGTTTATAAGGAGGGGCGCTTGCTGTGTAATTGTACACGGCTTTCTATACCCCTCGAACGTCAACGGCAAACATGTATACGTCTTGGCAAAGATGACTGTTCCCACTATGTACGACTATGTATGGGAAAAGCTACTAGACGAGGTGGAGGCGGTGAGGGGGTTTGTACTGCCGGGCAACCAGCCTGAGGCTATTAAAAAGGCGCGTGAAAAACTGGGATGTAAATACCGCATAATAGCCCCCGGCATTGGCGCACAGGGGGGGAGGCCTGGAGAGGCCATTGAGGCAGGCGCCGATTTTGAAATAGTGGGCAGATATCTGTTAGAAGACCTCTCTAGAGTTTCCCACTGGGACAGGCTGAAGCCCACGTGTTTTACATCTCCCTAGGTCGGCCTCTTTAAATGGTCTGGAAATTGCCATGACTCGGCTTTTTTCGCCAAATGCGTTAGATATTTGTAGATGCCAGGGTCGCTACGCGCCTTATCTATAATTGCGTCTAAGATTGCTATTAGTTCGTCGTACACCTTTCTGTCCACTGGATAGGGAACTCCATCTTTTCCGCCTACGGCAAAGGCGAATTTAAATGGGTCTATGGCTGGGTCGTTCCAATCCGCCGGCGCCTTAAATATGAGCTCTGCCACTAGGGAAAGCGCCCTTAACGTCTTTGGGCCAACCCCATACCTTAGTAACAACTCCTTGAAGTCTGCCACGGATTTAGGCGGCGGCAGATTTCTTACTACAGTTTTTACATCGACGTCCACTTTCACATGGGGGTGGAAGTACGTAGGGCCGAAGACGGTTTGTCCACGCAGTATGGCTAAATACTTTGCCACCTTGTAGGGGCCCTCGTTTACGAGTTCTAGGACGACTTTGCGATTTTCCTCGCTACGTCTGGAGGCTAGGTTTAACACGTCCTTCCTCCTAATTCCAATTATTCCAGTGTGTGGGTCGTTGAAGTAGTCCTCTGTTGCTAGCCAGTGGTATCGCCTAGCCATTTTAACCTCTGGGTTCATGCCTTGTTGAACTACGCTCCACTTGCCGCTTTCTGAGACAAAAAAGGCGTGGTGGTATATGGTGTAGCCGTCTTGCACTAACGCGTTGTCAACCTTAGCGGTTAGCCTCGACGCGTTAACCAAGGCTGATGCATCTAGGTCGAAGTGGCGAGCAATGTCTGCAAGTTCCTTGGGTGTGTCGAGCGCCCGTCGACCTTTGCCGCCTGCCACGCGGATTGGGATATCGGAATTTGCCAACACTTCTTTTACAACGGCCGTAGTTACCGTGGTGGAGCCGCTACTGTCGTAGTCCATTCCTATCAGGTTGTTAAACGCTTGGAAGAACACGGGGTTTGAAAATCTCTCCACAACGCCGTCTGGGCCATATAGGTCGTACATTATGCGCAACGTGAGCCTGGCCAATTTTCTCATTCTGTCAAACAGCCACGGCGGGACGTGGCCCGTGTGAAGAGGCAAATCGGCAACGCCAGTTGGCCTCACAACTTTGTATTTATTCATGCATATAAATTCCTGATTCAACGATGCCGTGACCGTGTTTAAGGCGTACGATATTAGGGGCGTTGTAGATGTTGAACTGACGATGGACCTCGTAGAGAAGATCGGCTTCGCCATTACAAAGTTCTTCCAAGGAAGCGACATAGTCGTGGGGATGGACGTGAGGACGCACTCGTTTAGAATTGTAGAGGCTTTGTCGAGAGGACTCACCGCTGGAGGAGACGTCGTCTTTCTCGGCACATCAACTACTCCTATGACGCACTACGCCTCCTACACGTTGGGCAAACCGGCCGTCATGATAACGGCCTCGCACAACCCGCCAGAGTACAACGGCCTAAAGATAATGAGGCCCGGCGGACTAGATCTTGAAAGCCACGAAATCCAACAGTTAGCCGCTTTACTGGAGCCTCCGCCAGAGAGGAGAAAAGGCGTAATCTATGTATACGACGCACTTACAAAATACACAGACGAATTAGCTAAGAGGTTCGGAAGGATAGACATGTCTATAGGATTTGACCCGGCCAATGCGGCCGGAGTTATACTCAAGCCACTTCTCAAGGCGACTTTTAAAAACGTCGTTGCCATAAACGACTACCCAGATGGACGCTTCCCCGCCCATCCCCCCGACCCCGAGAAGGCCGAGAATTTAAAACAGCTACAGGAACTAGTGCTGTCTCACAAGTTAGACGCGGGCGTGGCTTTAGACGGCGACTGTGACCGAGTGGGAATAGTCACGGCTAGCGGCAAAATCTTTAGGCCTGAAAAAATGGTCTATGCGCTTCTCAACTATTACGCGAGACCGGGAGATGTGGTAGTGCTAGACGTCACTATGCCTCTCTACTTGGAAAAAGTGGCAGAGGAAAGGGGGGTCAAAATTGTGCGACAGAGGGTAGGCCACAGCTTTCAAAAGCCCACGGCCCTGCGCGTCAACGCGCTGTTCTGGGCTGAGTATAGTGGACACGTGGGGTTTAGAGACCACCACTATTTCGACGACGGCATCTACGCGGCGCTCCGCCTGTTTACAATTTTAACAGAGGCCGGAGTTACGCTCGACAAAGTAATAGAAGAGGCCCCAAAGGTGTACGAGGAGAGACTCGACATAAGAACACAAAACCCCAGAGCAGCCGTGGAAAAG
The DNA here is from genome assembly GCF_000015805.1 of Pyrobaculum calidifontis JCM 11548. Taxonomy (NCBI): domain Archaea; kingdom Thermoproteati; phylum Thermoproteota; class Thermoprotei; order Thermoproteales; family Thermoproteaceae; genus Pyrobaculum; species Pyrobaculum calidifontis. The sequence goes on from NC_009073.1 coordinate 1,995,794, forward strand.
GCCAAAGAAAGAGCCAAGGGGTTTGAAATATACGAACTAGACGGCTTAGACATACGGACAAGGGATGGCAGACTGCTAATTAGGCCCAGCAACACGGAGCCCGTGGTGAGGGTTAAGATAGAGGCCGAGAACAGGGAGGGCCTAGAGAAACTGAGACATTTGCTCTCTCAGCTTATCTCATAAAGCATTTGCGGCTTCCCGTATATGAAATACGATGGTCTTTGCGCAAGAGCGGCCCCCAGTATGATAACTGCATAGGGTATACAGACCGACTCTGCACACACAGAGTTGCCAAAAGAGACCTTTGGCACTTTGAGATGCCTTAAGAGGTCTGTCTCCTCATGCGTTATCTTCACCTTCAACTCCTTTACGCTGTTTAGACGCTTTACCTCGTCTAAGACTTTGCGCAACGTAGTCCCATCACATGGACATATCACGACGTCTTCTAACTCGTCGAGTTGGGGCCAGTAGGAGGCCCAGTGTGGCACGTCGATGACGTTAGGCTCCACGTAGCGCCCAGTGCCGTCCGTGCCTTTCTCTAAGCGGTTGCCGAGGTTATAAAGCCAGTTAGCCTCTACAGCAAGTCTGACTAGGAATTTATCTAGCGCATCTTTCACTCGCCCCGCATCTTCTAACCCGTCCTTTGAAGCTATGTACATAGCCAAAAGCCTCCCCTGGTCAACCACGTGGCCATCTTTCACAGCCCCGTATAGGTGCCCAACGGCGTAAACGTTGCCCCCGCCCACCGCCCTCCCCGACTCGTCTACTGACAGAAGTTCGCCGTAGACAGATCTCCTAGGCACAAGAGAGTTGAGCTCAAAACTGTAAAAGACGCGGTACCCCATCTTCATGGGGACGTACGGATTCACCATTCTAACAGCGGACACTATCAGATCGACCTTCATCTCCCCTTCCTCCTCCTTTCCTCTCACTGTTTTTACCCGGTACTTCAACGCCCCGCTCTTATACCCCGTCAGCCTTGCCGATGTGATAATGGGAAAGTCCAACCTCGACTTAACCTCCTCGTAATACTTAACGTCGCGTAGATATGCGGAGTTGTCCATAACAACTACGTTGTTGCCACGGCGTCTTAATGCAATGGCCGTCTTAAGCCCCCACTCTGAAGATCCCCACACTACTACGTTTAAACCGTTTGGAGGATCTTGCAAAACTTCCTCAGCCGTTTTCTGTGGCACCTTTGTGCTACCGGGGAAGGTTATTGGCACATCTGCCCCGCCAGTCGCCAAAATTAGGTGTTTATACTTAACCTTGTACCTAACGCCATTTGTATACACATAGGAACCGTCAAAGAACCCAGCCTCTACGTCAAGCTCATTTGCCCTAGCAACAATGGCTTGAATCTCTTGAGAGGGGTCAACAAGGACTCTGTGGCCCCCCAGAGGTCCTGTATGGACTATTTTGGGGCTGTATCCGTATTTTTTTAACTCCAGTGCGGCCACTATGCCGCCGACGCTACCTCCGACTATTAACACGTCTACGTTAAGCTCCTCCTCCCGTGTTGCTTGGGGTACGCATTGAATTGCCGATTTGCAAGCCACGGCTTGTGCTGATTGCCTTATTAAAACTATATTCAGCGCTTTGGATCCTCGTCACGGCTCGGCGCGTTTTTTCATCACATTTATTAACGTCTCTCCCAAATATATGCGTGTACTGGGTCTCTCAAGTCGTATATCAAGGCATATGTTAGGGGAGATAGCACTGCGCTTGAGTGCCTCCTAGCCCTTGGGCTTATTGAGAGGGGGGAGCCGAAGTCCAGGGGCTATGTCTTGTACAAGGCTCTGAAATCTGGGTTAAATGTCGTAGACGCAGTCAGGAGTTTGGAGTGGAGAGATTTTGAGGAGCTGCTGCGTCTGATATTTGCAGATTTTGGATACAATGTTGCGGCGAATGTGAGATTGAACTGCGGCGGCATCGCCGAATTTGACCTAATAGCCTGGAATAAAGAATTGGCCATTGTGGTGGAAGCCAAGCGCTGGAAGGTCGGCGGTGCAAGGTGGCAAGAGGTGGCACGGCGGCATTTAGAGAAGATGAGGCGGTGCAAGCTAAAGCTCCTTGCCTTTGCCCCCGCCGCGGCGCCCCTTGTAGTAACGTCCACGGCCACTAACTTTATTGCCGGCGGAGTTCCTGTAGTCTCTATTGAAAATGTAGGGCACTTTCTCACCTCTCTTGACTACCTCAAGGATCAAATCGCCATACTTAAGTAGACAGTCGTCACACACGTAGACGTAGAGCCCAAGCGACAATTCGCTCCTTAGCCTAGCTATGTTGTACGTCTCCAGTCTTTTCAAACAGAAAAAACACCGAATCACGCCTTCTCAGTCTTTTCTATAGTCGTAGAAAGATCCATTAAGACTCTGGCCCTGCTCTGAGGCAGCGCCAACCTTTCAACAACCACCAACAAAAGAGCTACGGCAAACACGGGCAACGACATATACTTTGCATAGTTGCTAAACACAATAGCTATATCTCCACTGCCTACTACGAAAATATGTGGAAGGGGAAGCGCGAAGAAGAGGGATAGGGCTGCCACGACTTCTGCCAGCCGCGGCACCTTGATCTTAGCAAGATATTCCAAATAGGTAGCCACAGCCAAAAGCGCCACCACTACGACTATGGAAAGCGGCTCGTAAACCTGAGGAAAATTGTAATATGAGCCGCCTACCGTAATCCTAAAACTACCGACCTCAACACGCGCCGTGGCGTATTGAGGCACAGCCACGGGTCCCACCACGATCACTAAAACGGCCAAGGCCACGGCCAATAGCGTAATCACATCCACTTACTTAAACCACTTTATACGTGTTTGCTCTATTTACGCTCCGAGAGGCGAGGCCCTTGCTCGTACCCAGACGCTAAAGCGCCGCCACATAGGGACAGGTAGCTTAAGTCCTCAAGAGTTGTCACTCCCTCTCTGACGCTTCTCGGCGCTGGGCGGCGGCACGGCGTACCTCAACCGCCCAGTGATCCAATCTTTCAGCACAATTCTAGCCGCCTCCTCTACGTCTACTCTGCCGCCTTTTCTAAGCCTGTGTTTAACACGGCCAATCTCTTCTAGGACGTCCTCGCCCGCGTTCTCTATGCCGTACGCCTCTTTAAGCGCGGCGGGGTTGTAGGACAAGATTCTCCTTATTAGCGCGTAGGCGTAGGGCACTGGGTCGTCCACGGTCCCTGGGTCGACCAGCCCCCTAACTACATCGAGCGCCAAGTCGCCAGTTGACTGCGTCTTGACAACGCCGGGCGTGTCAATTACGAGGAGCCACGTCTTTGCTCTAACTATTTGCTCTCCCCTCGTCCACCCCGGCTTTGGGCTAGTTGGTGCAACATGCCTACCCTTTAGGTAGTTTATTATTGTAGACTTGCCCACGTTGGGGTACCCCACTACAACTACTGTTGCGGGAATACGCGGCGCAAGGTCCCTAATGGACGCTATAAGCCTCCTTGTGCCAAGCCTGTGCTTTGCGCTTATGTAGACCGCAGGTATGCCAACGCTTTGGAAATACGACTTCCACTCCTCCATTAACTCCCTCTCCACTAAATCCGCCTTGTTTAATACAACCAACAGCCTTTTCCCCAGCCTTTCCGCTAGTCGTTCAACCTCCTCGTTCCTAGTGGCAATAGGGTCTCTCGCGTCTAACACCTCTAACACAATGTCGCCATCTTCTACTACCCTACGAACGAGTCTCCACGTCTCTTTCACACGACGTATGTAGCCAATATTTAAAAAACGTGAAGAATAGCGACACGTGTCTTTTAGGCCTCCTCCGTCAAGGCTGGAACTAATACGCCTAAGAAGACAGCTGGCCCTATTCCGCCGCATTAGAAAAACTTTGGAAGACGCCAGAAATTCCACTATACAGAGAATTAGGGCCCTAATAGCGGACTTGGAGAAACTTAGGCGTGAAATCGCAGATGGCTTCACAGAAGTCGCCGACAATTTTAGAATCGCCGTGGCAAAGTCCGGCATCGACAGAATAAATCTGCTGGCAGAGCTGACTCCAAAAACTGTAGAAACGAAAATTGTAGACAAGGGGACTCACCTAGGCCTTGAAATTAGAAATTTTGCAAGCTATCCCGTATACAGCATAATCTCTGAGGCGGCAGAGTTGGACATAGCCTTGTCCAAGATGAAGCTATTAACACAGAGATTAGTGGAATTCGCAGAAAAAGAGACACTATTTTATGTGCTTCTAAATAGAGTAAAGGAGTATCAGAGAATGATTAACGCTATAGACTACGTTATAATTCCACGCATAGAAGAGAATATACGGTATATCAGATTAGCTCTAGACGAGAGAGAAAGAGAAGAATTTATCCGCCGGAAAATAACCACCCAAATTTAAAAGATAGGCCCTTTATTGGCCTCATGTCGGTAAAAGACCTCAACGTAATGATAAAAGAATATATTGATAAAGAGATTGAAAAAACCCTTGTTGACATAAAGGCAGAAATTAAAGAACTAATCAATATTATTGATAGAAAAATTGAGGAACTGCGTCAATATTTAAAAACATGAGAATTTAAGCTGGGCCATGGCTACGCGGAAGGCGTTAACGCTTGCAGTAATGTTGGCATTGCTTGCATTTGCTCAAGCGACACAAGCAGAGAGATACCTAGGAGCCGGGTTAGCAGTAGGCTTAGCCGGCTTGGGAGCTGGCATAGGTGTAGGCATAGCTGGTGCCGCGGCGATATCCGCAATTGTGGAAAAGCCAGAGCGCACAGTGTGGTATTTGATCTTCGTCGCACTTGCCGAAGCAATCGCTATTTACGGTCTTCTAATAAGTATATTGTTGATACTCTAGATTTTGACGAGAGGCTCAAAGATTTCTTTTCTTTTTTCTGCGCTTATACCCTCAGCGATTAAACTGGCCGCTTTTATAATTGTAACAACTTCTGATCTCATATATTCAAGTTGCGCCGCCAATGCGCCCAGAGAGAATTCAGTAAACCGCGCTATGTATATATCTGACAGCTTTTTCATGTAGGCAGGATATATATTATCCATGGCGACTGCTATGTTTTCAAGAGATGGCGACTCTGCCACCGCGCTTATCAAAAGCCTGCCCCATGGTAGCGCCTCTGCAAATTCTAAGAACTTGGCAGGGGGGTCTCTTGCCGCAGATAGTACAACAGGCGTTGGCCTCCCCACTATTAGCTCGTTTAACTCGTCTGAGAGGCCCCAAATCCTAGCCCGTATCGCAATCGATGCGTTGATGTAATCTCTGACCTCCTCTGCGAACGTTGTAAGAGATCTCTCTCGCTTGGCTGTCAGCGTATTTGTAAAATCTTCTAGCCATTGTCTATCTATAAAGAAGCTTATTTTGTCTTCTCCATATTTTGCCGCGAAGGCAAAAGCCTTGGACGCGGGGTGGCGTAGTTGCTCTAAGCGAGCCCCTATTTCCTCCACGTTTTTTGACCCTAAGAGACTTGCGATTATATGCCTTCTACGTGTAAACTCAAGGGGTTCCCAAATTATAAAATCTTCAGGATTTTTACCAGCTTTTATGGCAGATGCTATGTTTCTAATGTTGTCAAATTCAAAAAATTTAATAGATGCTAAAACTACCTCTTTAACATCTTTACCGGAGCCTAGAAAAATAGACCTTATTTTATCCAGGTAAATTTTAATCAACTCGCGCCTAAGCTCAGCGATATTTTCTCTAGTTAGCCTATCTATGGAAACTGCGTACGGCGTTGTTTTTAGTACATTGAGAAATTCGTCAAGAGTGTTAGAGTACGCGAGCATTAGTAGTTTGTCTCTTGGCAATTCGCTAATGCGGAGCCCCCTAACCCGAGGTCCTAGGTATGGCCTTTTGAACGTGGCGCTCATAAAGAGAGAAGTTCAAGGCTCTTCTGTAAAATTGCTCCTTTTCTCTCCTCATATAGCGCCTTTATCTTTCCCACCGCGTCTTTTGTAGCTAGCCGAAGTTTTTCTGCCTCATTTTTTGCCTCATTTATAATTTTTAACTTATATTCCTCAATTGTTTTATTTATGATTTCTTCTATATTTTTATTAAGGTTTTCTGAATGTTTTTTAACAATGTTTTCAATGCTTAGGAGTATCTGGGTTTTTGTCTCATCTACGCTTTTTAAAACCCTGTCAATCTCCTCTAGCTTTTTTAAAACCTCATCTATCTTTAGCATCGACATGTAGAGAGGCGGCCCTTTAAAACTTTGATGACACCAGGACTTGCGGAGGCGTGAAGAAACTTCTCGCGGCTGATCAGCCGCGCGGAATATACATCACCGTCAGCCCGTCCCCATACGCATCACGCAGTGTCTTTACACCAAGTTTATATATGAACACGGTGACTCTTCTATGATACTCCAAGTCGTTGAACAAGTTCTATTCGCCATATTGGTCTTATTCGCGTTAATAGTCTTGGTGGCAATTCTCTCTTCTGCGATTAGGATAATCCCAGAGTATCAGAGGGCTGTCAAGTTTAGGCTTGGCCGCGTGGTGGGCGTCGTGGGGCCCGGCATTGTCTTCATTATACCTATTATAGACACCATTATGCGCTATGATCTAAGAGTTGAACTCGTGGATGTGCCAGCTCAGAGGGCCTTGACGAGGGATAACGTTGAAGTGACTATAGATGCTGCGATATATCTCAGGGTGATAGACCCGTTGAGAACTGCGCTGACGGTTAGAAACCACGTGCCTGCCGTGGCCACATACGCGGCTTCTACATTACGCGACGTAGTTGGCATGGTTGACTTAGACACATTACTTGCACACAGAGACGAGATTGCAAAAAGAATAGCCTCTATCGTTGATGAACATGTGACGCCGTGGGGCGTGAAGGTCACGGCCGTGGCTATTAAGGACATTAAGCTTCCCGACGTGTTGCTCCGCGCCATGGCCAGCCAGGCGGAGGCCGAGAGAGTTAGGAGGGCTAAGATTACCCTCGCCTCAGCTGAGTACGAGGCCAGCAAGATCTACCTAGAGGCAGCTGAGAGATATTCTCAAAACCCAACCGCAGTCCAGCTGAGGATGATAGACGCGCTTATAGAAATTGCCAGAGAACACAACTTGATAATAGTGACGCCGCCCACCTTTGAATACGTGGCCCTACCTCTGGCGTTGACAAAGAAGGGAAAAAATGAGGGCGGCTAGCCTATTGCTCGTCCTAGCAGTATTCCTGCACGCGTACACTGTGTCCACGTTTTACGTGGTTGAGATAAATAACGTAATTGGGCCTTACACTCTTTCCCAAGTCCAGCGGGCCATATCTCTTGCTGAACAAAATAACGGGGCTGTTCTTCTACTTCTCTCTACCCCAGGCGGCCTGGCTGACACCACGCTCCAGATAATGAGGGAGATAGGCAACTCTCCCGTCCCCGTAATTGGCTACGTCTACCCCGACTATAGCTATGCCTGGTCTGCTGGCACATACATCCTAATGTCTACTCACATAGCAGCCATGGCGCCTCACACCGTCATAGGCTCTTGTCAGCCTATTGCCGGGGGGACCCCTATCAACGAGAGCAAAGTCTTAAACGCGTTAATAGGGTACCTTGAAACAGTATCCAGCTCCTATGGCCGCAACGGGACATTTGCAAGACTATGTATTACGCAGAACGTAAACCTAAACGCAGAAGAGGCATTACGCTACAAGGTGATTAACCTAATTGCTATAGATGTGGGAGACTTAATCCGGCAGATAAATGGGACAACTATATTGTTGAGAAACAAGCCCACGGTCCTTGTGGTAAAGGCCACTGCAACAGTTACAGTACAGCCCACACTCACCGAGACTCTTCAAATGTGGCTAAGCGACCCAGTGGTCTCCAGCATTTTATCACTGCTGGCGTTTATACTTCTACTTGCGGCGTTTCTCACAGGACACCCGGCCGCGGCTGTGGCCGCCATTATTCTGCTAATTTTGTCCACGTTTACTATACTGCCCACCGCGTGGCTTGGGGTAGCTTTGATTATAATGGGCGCCGTGCTTATCATGGCGGAGGCGCTTATGGGGATGCCGGCCCACGGGGCCGTAGCCGCCGTGGGGGCCGTGCTATTAGTGGCAGGATTTCTGTCAACATATCCAGCGAACGTCTTTGGGGGCGAGCTCATTAGGATTGAGAATTGGTGGCTAATAGAGGCGGGGCTCTATATAAACATCGCAGTGCTAGTAGGATTTTTGGCTTTTATGGTATTTAAAGCGGTGACCGTACACCGTAAAAGGCCTCCCTCAGAGATACTAACCAGTTTGAAGGGCGTAGAGGGTGTGGCAATTGAGGATATTGGCCCTGACAAGCCTGGCTTTGTCAAAGTATTTGGGGAATACTGGAGAGCCGTGGCCAACAAGCCTATAAAAAGCGGGTGCAGAGTGCGCGTGGTAGAGCTAAGGGGAGACTTCTTGGTTGTAGATTCCGAGGAGTGTTAACATGGCTTCTTCACCAGGAGTATTCTAATAGGGCCTCAAAGCCGGTATTCAGAGGCTTAACCATGTGCATGGCTTTTTGCCGATAGCCTATTCTTGCCGAGCAGCATATCGGCCGTGCTTCTTTATTAATAACCGCCGTTTATATTAGCTCAGGGAGCTTGTTTTACATGTTCGTCCACCTCTTGTCGGCCTATGGAGTCATACTCATGGCAATGGGCGCTTTTGGGAACGAGGGCGAACTTGTGGCGCTAGGCCTCCTAATGGTAGTCCTAGGAAATCTACACAGAATAGGGGCATTTGCCACGAAAAGAAAAAATAGACAAACAAAATGACCGTCGGTGAAGTGCTAAGGGTCTGCTGATTGGTGACGAGTATTTTATGCTGAAGGGTGTTATTCTAATTGTAACCATTATATATCGGTGATTTTCTCTTTTGCATGTTTCTACAGCTAGAGCTTGTACTCCTAGCCGTCGCCGTGGCTGTTCTTGTTCTGCTTATTTTCTGGTTTACGCGGAGGCAGTCTCCTCCTCCGCCGCTACCAGAGGAAGAAGGTGTGAGATATACGCCGGGAGAGAGGGAGATTATTACAAGGCTGGGCGAATTAAGAGAAAGAATTGACAAGATGATACCTCCATATGGAAGAGTGGGCTATATACCTTCAACGCTGGAGGAAATTAAGGATTTGTTGGGCTTCTCATATGTTAGACTTGGAGAGAAAGAGGTAGGAGAAAGGCCGCCGTTTATCGACCGCTTTGAAGACCTAGATGTCGACTTTCTACAGGCAAAAGTGGGGGATGTGTATGTGTATATAGTAAGGAAGGGCGGTAAAAGACTTGTTGCCGCTGGTGATCAATTTCTCGACTATCTCACCGCGCGTTTTCTCTTTGAGTTCCTTGACTACATCTAGCGGAGACCTCGGCCGCTAAGTCGCGCTCTACTACGTCGCCTTGTAGAGACACTTCTCTGAAGATTTGGGCCTCGTATACATATATCTTGGTCCGTCTATCGAGCCAACAGTCTCCGGGTAGCCAAGCCTTTATACATACGTGCGTTAGAAAGTCCTCGGGGCTCCAACACTCCTCAACTGCCACTTGGGGCAGTAGGAGACCTGCATAGGGCCCTCTCCTGACGACTAGTCCGTGGACGCCTACTTTGACTTGTTCTAAGTATTTCCTAGGGTCGGGCTTTAGGAGCGTGAGTGGGCTCAGTATAGACACTTCAAAGACTACCTGGGAAAGCTCCTCTGCCCTCATGGCTGGAAATCGTGGGTCTTGGCAACACGCTCCTATTGCGCTGAGGATAGTTGCATATAGTGTGTTTTTATAGCCCTCGGGGTAGCCTATGCAACCTCTTAGCTCGTACTTATCTCCTTTCAGAGTTTCAATTGTTGTAAATACGCCGTAGTTGTCTTGGAGCAGTCTGTCCGGAGGGTTTTCTGGCACTAGGATACTGCCTGTTTTGAGGTAGTGCTCTACCGCGGCTCTTGCGAGTTTCACGAGGTATGCGCCCTCTACTAGAGAATATGGCTTAAACATTGACATTTACTGCGGCTGTTTTTAAAAGCGTAGCTGGGGAGAACTCTTAAATTGCAACTTGACCAAATTGCTATGCCTGTGTGTTCTGTATGCGGAAAAGAAGTTAACTTTAAGAATATAGCTTATATTTATGAGGATATATTAGTATGTAAAGATTGTTTCCCTATGTATTATGTAAAAAATCTGTGTAAGGTGGTTGAAAAAAGACTCCGTGGTGAAAATCCTTTGGCTTGTCATTTTTGCGCATTTAAGAGACAGTGCAACGAGGTAATTTCCAAGACTTTAAAGTCGCTGTCCTAGCCCTTTGATAGCAGGGCCAGGAAAAAGCCAGGGGTGTTGTGGATATGCGGTAGAAAACGTCTACAAGTCTCACAGCCCCACCCCGGAGCGCCTATTGGGAGATCCAGGTGGAGCGTCTGTGCCCTGGATTTCAGTACCACCTCTTCGTTTTCCACATAGGTGAGCGTGCAGGTTGAGTATATGACATAGTCCGCTATTTTGAGGGCGGTTTTTAGAAACTGGAGTTGGTACTGCGCCAGAGTCTTTGCTGCCTTGTATGTGACTCGGTGGTATATCTTTGGTCGTACGCCTATGTCTGTGCAAGGCGGGTCCACCAGCGCTAGGCCTGCCCTTAGCCGTGGGAAGTCTCTATCGAGGTATCTACTGTCGTGGAGTAACACATCTACTTGGGCTTCTAAACCGAGGCGCTTGAGTTCTTCTCTGAGACGGGATATCTTGGACCAGGAGCGGTCTACGGCAAAGACTCTCATGCCTAGTTGAGCCAAGTGTGTGCACTTGCCTCCGGGGGCCGCGTTTAAGTCGACTGCTTTTTCAACTCCGAGGCGCTTTGCTACATGTCCCACAGCTATGGCGGGTAAGCTTTGACTGTATATTAGCCCCTCGGCGTATTCTGGCAAGTCTCTTATCTTTGGCGCCTTGTAGAGAGACTTCTCTACTTTTATGAAAAGCCCCCTCCGCGTCTTTAAAACCTCGTCGCTGTTTGCAACAGCAACACCAAACGCAACTACTACGCCGTTGTCCGCCACCACGTTGACCTCGTCTCCCACCTCTACTCGCTCTGTCTTTATAACTCCGGGGGCGTAGACGTCTGCGCCCACCATTACGCTCTCCGCCGCCTTTTTATCTACCACAACTATCTTCCTCGCCGTTGGCACTCGAAAGGGGCCTTGTACAGGTAGCCAAATGGCCTCTTCTATGTGCTCGTCCCTATACGCCGGCACCCCTCTTGCATTTAACCGCCTAACTAGCTCATTGGCAGATATGCGTGACGTGTTTACTCTTACGTAGTAGCGCGGCGGAGGCGTTGTTATTGCTTTAAAGAGTGCATCTATTTCGCCGTCTGTCAAAAATTCCAGAAAATGTTTATATAAATCATAGTCGATTTCTATTCCATAAAAATTCATTAACTTAATAATTTTAGTATTATCTCCTTGGCCCTTTCGGGGTCTTTTTTTGCAATTTGCCACAGTTCGTCGTCTATCCTTAAAATGTAGCGGTAGGTCTTGCTACGCTTTGAGCTCGGCTCTGTTTTGAGAAACTTATACATTGAGAGTTTGCGGAGTAGTCTAGCTGCTTTGAGGATGGCGCTGTGGTTTGAGCCAAAGCCTGCCATCTTTGCGAGCGAGGTTGCTTTAATGCTTACTACTTTGCCCCTTGCATTTAGTAAGAGCACTATTAGAGCTTCTACAAGCCTTCTTTCAATATTTTCAAACTTCATTGGGCGCTATTTTTCACATATTTTTAAGATTTTCTCGCTACATGTATAGAAATTAGCCAATTTTGACTTTTTAAATATATAGCCCGTGGCCGTTAGACTCTAGGCTATGTTAAATTCAACAATCGACGTAAGTTTTTGTGTAGCGGCTGTATAGCTACGCCTTTTTCAGTGATTATCCCAGTAACGTATTTTGGAGGAGTTACGTCAAACACCGGGTTGAACACAGGCACGTCTTTCACTGTGACGTATACTGGGCCTTGGCTTGTTCTCACAGTTCTAACCTCGTCTGGGTCGCGCTCTTCTATCTTTACCTCCTCTACTTTGCTCTTTGTGTCTATTGTGCTCGTTGGGGCAAGCACGTAGAAGGGTATACCAAATTCATGCGCCAAAACAGCCTCGTTTAAAGTCCCTATTTTGTTAAACACATGCCCATCTAACAGTATCCGGTCTGCGCCGACCATTACCACGTTTACTAACTTCTTGTACATCACTAGGCCAACTGCCGTGTCGGCTATGAGAGTTGTGCGTATGCCGTTTTGCATAAGTTCGTACACTGTGAGTCTCGCGCCCTGTTGCCACGGCCTCGTCTCCGGCGCTATTACTGACACTTGTTTGCCCAGCGCCGTTGCTATGTATATGGGCGCGGTGGCCGTGCCTATCCCGGTGCCCGTGGCTAGGCCTCCTGCGTTACATATAGTCAACACGGTGTCGCCGTTCTCTAAAAACTCAGCGCCGTATATCCCCATCCGTATCTCGGCTTCAAGCTCTTCTTCAAATATCCTCTTCGCCTCCTCCTCCAAGTCTTGTAACAATTCGTTCACAGAAGCTGTCTTTGACGCAGACTCCACAGCTTTATTGTACATTCTGTCTAACGCCCAAAAGAGGTTGACGGCAGTGGGCCTAGTTTTGGCCAGCGTATTTTTCGCCTGTTCAAGGACTTTCAGAGCCTCGTCTATGCTCCGCGGCTTCTTTTCAATCAGGGCAATTACCATGCCAAATGCGGCCGTTATTCCGATGGCCGGCGCGCCGCGAACCTTCATTTCTCTTATGGCGTCTGCTACCTCTGCTACAGTTCGCGCCTCTATGTACCTCGTCTCAAATGGAAGTAGGCGTTGATCTAGTAGAATTAGCTTATCCCCAGCCCAGGAAATAGGCCTAATTTTTGGGCGAAGTTTCTCCTTCAGTTCTTGTACCAACTTCTCCATGCACGCTACTTAAGCCACTGGTATTAAACTTAGCTACTTGATTCACTACTGTTGATAAAATTTTCCTTATTTTTACAGCTGCAGATAGTATCTCATAATTTTTTGCCTCACGAGGAAGTTTTTTAAATAAAGTATTACAATCTATTTGTTGACATATACATTGTAGATCTTGGCAATGTTCGATTACTTGTGCTTCTTCCTCTGTGAGGGTGATAAATGCCTCCAATAGTGTTGCAAAAAATCTAGCAAAGGCATTTACAAAAGCTGTGTATAAGTCGTCTAAAGAGAGAAATATGTAGTCGGGAAGTAGGACTACCTCTACGCCTAACTCCTTGGCGAGCTCATATGCGCCTTCGTCAGCATAACCTCTTGCTATTATCAACGGCTTTGCGCCTAGTAGCTTGGCGTTTACGAAGGCTTGCCTTATTCCACTTATGTCCACCTTTCCAGCCTTAACCTCTATAGCGTAAACGTCACCTTTTTCATCAACTGCGAGTATGTCCACCTCGCCTACTTCGACACCGTTTCTGTAGACTTTATACCGTAGGGCCCTGGGCTGTAGACCAAGCGCTGGTAAAATATCAAGCACGTGTTTTTCAAATCTGGCGCCCATCGATTTTATTACGCGCTTAAT